>JADFQR010000188.1 GCA_022561735.1 Chloroflexota bacterium
CACTGATGGGGAACCCCTCGGTAGCGGAGGGCATCAGGTAGACATCGTTCTCCGCAAGCGCGGCGCGGGCACGCTCCACCGGCTGAGCGCCTTCGAGGTGAACGATCGCCTGTAACCCATCCTCTGAGATACGTGTCTTCAATTGATGTTCGAACGAAGACGAGCCGCTTCCGAACAGCCGGAATTCGATCCCGGTTGTTTTGCGGGCGATGTCCATGATGGCCAGCGCGCCCTTGGCTTCCGACAGGTTGCCGAGGTACACGACCCTCAACCGGTCCGGGTCGGCGCGCCGTGACCGGACGGGCACGTCTGATACGACGATGAAGTTCGGCACGATTTGAACACGGCTCGGGTCTGCGCCCAGTTGAATAGCGCTCGCCTGGCTATTTTTTGTCAGCGGCAGGACCGCCGCTGCGTTCTTGAAGATTGATCTATATACCCGGCGCCGGAGCGCTCCGAACATCCGGCCACCGGGGATATTGAACTCCCCCCGCAGTTGCACGATAAACGGAACACCTGCGCGCCGGGCCGCCCGGGCAATGAGCCAGTCGCGGAAGATGCCGGAGTTTGATAACGACGAGTTGATGTGGATAACGTCGTAGCGCCCGGTCCTTATTTTCTGCCGGAACGCTCTCAAGATTTTGAACGTTCGCTTGAGTTCACCCGGGCCGGGCCGGGCGGTAGCGGACAGGTGTTGCCGCGTCACCCGCGTGTCCACCAGGTCGACCTCAAACGGGCCCGGCAGTCCGCGTTCCATGATCGCTTTTGTCCAGCTCGCGATGCCCCCGGCAGGAGGTGGTAGCGGTGATACGAACAGGACACGTGTGTTGTGCCCGCGGTCAGACGATCGTGCCATTGATCTCTTTTTCGGGTCAGGGTTCAAGCCGGGTGACGGGTCAGAGCGCCCAGTAACTCAGGGCGCTCAACGCCGGGTCGGCGCCGTCGAGCATCCGGCGAATGTCGATCAGGACACCGCGTCCGGGCTTTTTTACCAGCAGGTCAGCGTACGCGGCGGCTGGTTTCTCCCGGAATCGGGCGTGCGGGACGGCGATCACGACGGCGTCATAGCGCGCCGTGTCTGACCGGGAGAATGGATCGTCGGCCGGGGTGAGCCGGAGAGATTCAATCGTTTCGACGCTGACGTTCGGGTCGTACACCTCCACGTGTGCTCCGCGATCAACCAGGTCAGACACAAGGAGTTTGACCTGGGTGTTGCGGGCGTCCGCGATGTCCTCCTTGAAGGCCACGCCAAGCACGAGCACCCTGGCGTCAGCGACGGCTTTCCCTTCCGCCTCTAACAGGCTGGCGGTCTGGTCGGCCACGAACCCGGCCATCGAATCGTTGATCTGGCGGCCCGCCAGGATGATAGAGGGCTCATATCCCGCCTTCTGTGCCTTGAAGGTCAGGTAGTACGGATCGACCGGGATGCAGTGCCCGCCGACCAGGCCGGGGCTGAACGGTAAGAAGTTCCATTTGGTCCGGGCCGCGGCCAAAACGGGCGCCGGATCGATCTTCATCTTGTGAAACATCATCGTCAGTTCGTTCATCAACGCGATGTTGAGATCGCGCTGCACGTTCTCGATGACTTTGGCCGCCTCGGCGGTCTTGATATCGGGCGCACGGTGAACGCCGGCTCGCACGATCAGCTCGTACGCGGCGGCAACCGTACCGGTGGTTTCTTCATCCTGCCCGGCGACCACCTTCACCACATCCGCAAGGCCATGCTCGCGGTCGCCAAAATTGATTCGCTCCGGTGAGTATCCGATCTTGAATCCCGTTCCAGCGGGAAGCCCGGACGCCTTCTCGATGATCGGAAGGCAGATTTCCTCGGTGCATCCGGGGTACACGGTGGACTCGAAAACGATTACCGGCACCGGGAGGTCCTGATCCCGGGTGACCAGGGCGTTGCCGACCAGCCTGCTGGCGGACTCCAGGTACGACACATCCGGGACCTTGTCAGCATCCACGGGGGTCGGCACTGCGACGATGATCAATTCAGCGTCTGAGATGTCGCCGGGGATTGCGGTGAACTGAAGTTGACCCTGTGACGTTTCATCCGGCGCCTGCTCACCGTTCCTGTCGAATCCCCGTCTCAGTTCATCGAGCCGCGTTTCATCGGTGTCAAACCCGGTCGTCGGCACATGTTGCGCGAATGCCGTCGCCAGGGGTAACCCTACGTAGCCCAGGCCGATGACCGCGACGCTGGCCGGTGGCGATTGCGATTTCATGTCAGTGCCACCTTGACCGCCCAGTCCCGGTTGTCCATGTACCAATCGATGCACCTGTCCAGTCCCTCTTCGATGTCAACCTGCGGCTGCCAGCCGAGGATCCGTTCCGCCCTGTGGATGTCGGCCCAGCTGGCCGGCACGTCGACCGGGTTGGCGGGTTGCCGGTCGATCACAGCTTTCTTACCGAGCTTGTGTTCCAGCAACTCGATGACGTGGTTGATCGATACCGGCCGGTCGCTTCCCAGGTTGATGATCTCGTAACCGTCTCCGGGCAACGCAGAGATCACACCGCGAGCTGTGTCGTCCACGAAGGTGAAATCTCGTTTCTGATTGCCGTCTCCGAACACCGTGACAGGCTCACCCTCGGCGATCCAACGAATGAACCGGAAGATGCTCATGTCCGGTCTTCCGGCCGGCCCGTACACCGTAAAGAATCGGAGGACCGTTACGTCAATATTGAACAGATGGTGGTACGTGTAACAGAGTGTTTCGGCGGCCTTCTTGGACCAGGCGTACGGAGAAAGAGGTTGATCTGTTGCAGCGTCCTCGATGGAAGGTTGCGCTCCATCCCCGTACACGCTTGAAGTTGACGCCAGCACGAACTTGCGTATCCCGTGGTCGCGACACAGTTCCAGCAGGTTTAACGTGCCACCCACGTTCGTCTCTTCAAAGATGAACGGGTTTTCGATGGACTGCCTGACCCCGGCCCGAGCGCCCAGGTGAAAAATGGCGTCGAATGAACAAGCCGCAAAGAGTTCTTTCAACGCGTCCCTGTCGCGCAGATCGGTGCGCGTCAGCCTGAACCTCTCCCGGTCCTCAAGTCGCGCAAGCCGCCATTCCTTCATGCGAACGTCGTACGCATCATTCAGATTGTCCAGTCCCACAACAGAATGACCCGCGTCCAGCAGAAGCTCGGTCACGCGCGATGCGATGAATCCGGCTGCGCCCGTGACCAGCAGGTTCATCGGTTACGACCTTGCCTTCCACTTAATCCCGTCAATCCGTACGCGACCTGCGCACCCTCAAACCTGGATGCGGAACCTCTGGGCCCAGGCCGCTACCTGCAAAAGCGACCACAGCTGGTGCGATGCGCGGTAGACGCTGATGTCCGCCCGGTCCGCCTGCCGGGCCAATCCCCGTTTCGCAATCCTCGCCACTTCCGGGAGGTTCAATAGTGACATTACGTCGCCCGGCGTCTCCAGCAGTTCGGTCACCGTATCGCGGTACTTCTGGTTTACGAACCGGTGTAACGGGATGCTGAATCCGGTCTTCGGATGGGTGAACACGATGTCCGGCAACAGCTCCCGGACCGCCTCGCGCAGGACGCGCTTCTGCAACCCTCCAGATATCAGGGTTGAATCCGGCAATCTCATGGAGAGCGCAGCGAGGTCAGGGTCCAGCATCGGCGCCCGCAACTCCAGGGACGCCGCCATCCCCATCCGGTCCACCTTCACG
>JADFQR010000189.1 GCA_022561735.1 Chloroflexota bacterium
CATCGTCTTGATGAAGCGCTCGTGGCCCGGGACGTCGACGATGCTGACCTCGCGTCCTCCCGGCAGTGTCACCCAGGCGAACCCGAGCTCGATGGTCATGCCGCGCGCTTTTTCCTCGCGCAGGCGGTCCGGGTCGATGCCAGTTATGGCTTCGATCAGTGTTGATTTGCCATGGTCGACATGGCCGGCGGTACCGATCACGAACATAGGCCGGTCAGCATTCCCCGGGCTTCAAGGTGGACGAGGGCAGCGCGCCCAGTAGCATGGCCCTTCGTTTCCCCGCTCCCTTCACACGAAAGCGTTGGGCTGAGGGCGTACAGGACCCCGGTCCCACAGGTTGAAAAGGCCGCGCGCGGGCGCGAGAGGCTGCGACGATAACACAGGAACCGATGCTAATCGCCACGATCCCACCGCGCAGGCCGGTATCTCTTGATGCCGCGTCTTCCCCCGGGCGACGTACAATCGCAGGTTGTTGACGAGGCTTGAAATCACCCCGGGATTACGCAGGAATAGTTACTAAGGACGGCAACCGCGCTTGGCATTCACTCACATATTCGCCGGTGACCCCCTTGATCGGGCCGACGCGGAACGGCGGGACGACGACTGGGTAGACGAACGCCTTGCGCGGGCTGACTCTCGGTTTCTTCCGTTCTGGCGCCTCAACCCCCTTGCCACCAACGGGAATCCCGGGAAATCGGGGAACGCTGGCGAGCCCGGGGAAGCGACGAATCTCGCCTGGCAGGACAACGGCGTCATGGAGCATGCAGCGGATGGAGCGACCCCGGTCCTCCTGGGCTTGCGTGACGACGTTGCGCACTTCGCCATCGACGTAACCGGCGGAACCAAGGTCGCGACGGATGTTGATGGGACGGGACCGGAGAACCCGGCGGAACTGCTCGGATTGCCGCCGGACACATCGTTCCAGGACGCCCGCGGCGTGGCGACAGAAATTCCGGGTGAGCAGTCCGGCATGATGGCGCACGCCCGGGCGCTCATCGGCTGGCACCAGCGACACGGGTTCTGCCCGAACTGCGGCACGGAGACCCGGTCCACAAAAGGGGGCAAGGAACGAATCTGCGACAACTGCGGCGCACATCACTTCCCCCGCACCGACCCGGTCGCGATCATGGCCATCACGGACGGCGACAGGTTACTGCTCGGCCAGTCTCGGGTGCGGCGGGCCAGCCGGTTCTACTCGGCCCTCGCCGGGTTCATCGACCAGGGAGAATCGATAGAGGAAGCGGTCCGGCGCGAGGTATGGGAAGAGGCCGGGATCAGGGTTGGTGATGTGCGCTACCACTCGTCGCAACCGTGGCCGTTTCCTTCGTCCCTCATGATCGGCTGCATCGGCCAGGCGATCACCACCGAGATCAATTCAGACCCGGAAGAGATGGCGGACGTGCGCTGGGTGTCGAGGGAAGAGGTGTTCGAGGCGCTCAGGATCGCCTCAGAGCCGGGCTACTCGCTTACCGCAGACCCGGGCGGAGACGGGGTGCGCGTGCCGGGACCGATCGCGATCGCCCACCACATAATCAAGGCCTGGGCAACGGGCGAGTAGCGTAGCCACGAGACGAGTTCCGGGGTAAGAGAATCGCGGCTCCGAAGGGAAGATGGAACGCGTAGTGCCGGCGGATGACCATCCGCCTCGTAGTCGGCAGCGCCACTTCGAAATCCCGGCCTGCAACGCCGGGGAATCATGGCCTGATCGTATCTCTCTGCCGGATTGTTAACTCCCCGGTAGTGCTACCTCGGCAGACGCCGTGACGAACCGCTCGAACACCTCGTTGCCGAGCAGGTAGCCGTGGCCGCTCAGCCGTATGCCCTCTTCATCACGGATCAGCAGGTCCATGGCGACCAGTTCGTCGCTCAACGAACCGAACACCTCGTGCAGCTCCGTCCCGAACCGTTCACGGAACTCGTCCGACCGGATGCCCCGTGAGAGTCTCAACCCCATCATCATCGTGTCAGCAAGTTCCGTCGCGGGCGTGACCGGCTCCACCGATTCGAGCAGCCCGGCTGACGCCAGGGCATCCACCGGGTCACCGCTTATATCGGCGTTACCCAGAATCTCGACGTAGCGACGCGGTGATCTTAGAGCGGCGAATCGGCGACCTCTACCGGGGTCTCCGGGGCGCTTTTCCGGGTCACCCGGCAGGTACGAGTGGGCTCCGGGGCCGACGCCGAGGTATGGCGAGTTCAGCCAGTAAGCCAGGTTGTGCCGGCTTTCACGGCCGGGGAGCGACCAGTTGGAGATCTCGTAGCGATCAAATCCGGCGTCCATCAGGGCCACTTCGGCGTGGGTGTACATCTCGGCCGCGAGATCCGGGTCCGGCTCTTCGACCTCTCCCCGTTTCACCATCGCGTCAAGCGGCGTGCCCGGCTCCAGGGTCAGTGCGTATAACGACAGGTGTTCGGGCCGGAGCGCGATCGTCCGTTCCAGTGTTGACCGCCACTGATCGGCGGTCTGACCGGACAGCCCGAACATCAGGTCCAGGTTGATGTTGTCAAAACCGGCGTCGCGCGCTGACCTGAACGCTGCGATTGCCGTGTCCGAGTCATGCCTGCGGCTGAGGGATTTCAGCAGCCCGTCATCGAGGCTCTGCACACCGATGCTCAGCCGGTTGATCCCTGCGGCAAGGTAACGCGTCAGGTCTCGCTTCGAATAATCGCCCGGGTTCGACTCAAGCGTTACCTCGGCATCGCCGTCCACGCTGAACGCTTCCCGGATAGCGGCGCAAATCGCCTCGATGCCCTCTATCGGGACGTACGACGGTGTGCCGCCGCCAAAGAAAATCGTGGAGACCGCCGGCCTTCCCAGCCCGCGTCCCCAGATGCGGATCTCCGTCTCCAGGGCGACGAGGTAGCCGGGGATCAGAGCTTCAATTCCGGCGTACGTGTTGAAGTCGCAGTAGTGGCACTTGGTTTCGCAGAACGGGATGTGGACGTAGAGCGACAGCCCGGCTAATTTCCGCGCCCCGCTGGCGGCGTCTGCGTCCCGCGTTACCGGAGAGGCTAATTTGATCCGGGGGTCCACAATACCGACCCGCCGTTTTCGGGCGCGTCCTCCGGCTGCTGCTCGTTCTCCGCTGCTTCGGCCGCTCTTTGCGCCTCCGCCATGGCCTTCTCGCTGGCGTCGCGTGTCCAGCGCATCAGCTCGTCAAGCTCCGGCGGCACGACGTTGTACTGCTCGGCCCCTTCCGGCATCGTCAGCCCCCGGGCGGAGGACATGATCAACAGCGCTGTTTCGGAGTTGCCGAGATTCTCGTCCAGGGCTTTCGACATCCCTTCGTAACGCGCCTGCGACGCCTCGGCGTATTTTTCCTGGATAACATCGGCCACGACCCGGCTGGTAAGGCCGACCTGCAGACAACGGGACCAGTCGACGATCTGAGCGAACAGCTCGTCGTCGTCGAACGCCTCAAGTGTCGCCCCGGCTTCCATCCGGCTCTTGATCATCGACCATGCCGGCTGGTTGACCTGCGATACGAGGTTCAGTCCGAGATCGCCCGATACCGACACCGCTTCGTGGAAGATGTGGTTGACCATCCCGGCACGGGCCTCAAGCTGGCCGACGCTGGTGTCAATGGCCTCCCAGTAGTTTTTCAGGCGGGTGGTGTACCCCTCGGGCGCCCCCGGCAACGGCGAGATCATCGTGACGAGATACACGTTG
>JADFQR010000190.1 GCA_022561735.1 Chloroflexota bacterium
CTTCCTGCGTATTCACGTGTGGAACGGCGATTCCCTGGGCGCCCAGGTCAAGCGTGCGGTATATCACCCCGGCCTGGTTCTGGTGTACACGCACGAACGGTGAAGCGCCTGTCAGATCGATGGCCCGGGTGAGCTCGCCGATGTTTGAGAAATCCACACCGCCGTGCTCGCCTTCCAGCCAGATCGCATCCGGCTCAAGCGGGGCCAGTCGTTCCAGCGCGTCCGCTCCGCCGTATCCCCATGCGGCGAAGCACACCGCTATCCCGCCGTTGGCGAGTTTCTGTTTTGCCTTGTTGACGCGTAGTTCGGCCAATTGGAAGCCTTTCACCGGTCGCCGGGCCCGTTATTTCAGAATCGTTGTACCCGGGGACACACCCCGAGACGTACCGGGTGGCCGCAGGCTTGCCCGAGAGATTCTACGAGAACGGTCAGTCGGTCGTGTCCGTACTCCCGGCGACATTTCCGGCAACCGTTTTCGATCGTGGTCTCTGGCCCACCGCGCCGGATGTGCCGCCTGTAAATGTGAACCATGCCAGCGCCACTCCTACCAGGCTGAAGGCGGCAGCAAGGCGGAATACGGCCCCCAATCCGCCGGCGAGTTTGTCACGTGACGCCGCCAGATCATCCTTGAACTGTTCTTCTCCGAGCGCGGGGTCAGAAAGGTACATGGCCCGGATATCATCCAGCTCATCGGTGGCGACGATCACTTCAGGGTTGGAAATGCGAACCTGTGGATTGTTTTCATCAAGTCCAATGACGCTGATAGCGACGGCCGAGAAAAGCACGGCGCCAAATATGGCGCTGCCCGCCGCCTGCCCGAACATGCGAGCGAACTGGAGCGTTGAGGTCACCACTCCGAGGACCGAGATCGGCATGGCGTTCTGGATGGGCACCGTGAAAGCGGTGAATCCCAGCGATACGCCCAGCCCCGTGAGGCCGGTCGACGCGTACAGTATCCAGATGGGTGAAGTGCTGCCCAGCGTACTCATCGCGAACAGCCCGATCGCAGAGAGCAGAAGGCCGATCATCCCCAGCTCTCTCGGGTAGCCGCGCCGTGACAGTATCTGGCCGGCGACGTTTGCGCCCACGGCAACGCCGATCGCCAGGGCGACGAGCGGTCCGGCGGCGGCGGTCGCTGACTTGCCGAGAACGCCCTGCACGAACAACGGCTGAAACGCCGTTATCGCGATGAACGTGCTCGTAACGGTGAGCGATGCGAGCCAGCCGAGGGCGAACACGCGGTGGCGGAACAGGCCCAACGGCAGCATCGGGTCTTCGGCCCGGATCTCGACACGTGCGAACAGGGCGAACAGGGCGAGCGACCCTGCGATCAGCCCCAGTATGGTCGGGGAGCCCCAGCCGTAGTCGCGCCCTCCCCATGTGAGGGCAAGCAGGAGCGCGGTGGCCGCGGCCGCAAACAGCGCTGCGCCCAGGAGGTCAAGCTTCCCGTTGCGCTTCACGGACGCCACGCTGGGGAACCAGATCCACAGCAGGATGAGACTGACCCCGCCGGTGGGCACGTTGATGAAGAACACCCAGCGCCAGCTCAGCGCGTCGCTCACGACGCCACCGATGATGGGACCCATCACGCCGGATAGCGTGAAACCGACCGTCGTAACGCCCATCCATTTGGCCCGGTCAACGGGCGCCCAGAGCGCGGCCATGATGATCCATACGCTTCCCATCACGCCGGCGAAAGCGGCCCCCTGGAACACCCGCATGACGATCAACTGCGTCATGTTCGTGGCGAATCCGGCTGCGGCCGAGGCGACGATGAAGAAGGCCAGTGAGCTGAGCAACACGAGCTTGCGACCGGCGACGTCGGAGAGTTTTCCGACGATGGGCACGCCCGCGGTCGCCGCAAGAGAGAACCCGGCGAATAGCCAGACGAAGTGGTCGAACCCGCCGATGTCAGCGACGATGCTCTGTGCGGCCGTGGCGACAACCGTCTGGTTCATGGTGGCCACGAACAATGTGACCGTAAGGGCGGCGACGACGAGGAGTTTCTGCCGGTAGGGGATATCGACCAGGGACCTGGGAGTCTCTTCTTCCGCTGCCTTGTCCGGTGAAACGCGCGTTGTTGCCATTGATGCAAAGGCTAATACAGCAGGCCAACCGTCTCAATGCGCTCACGAGTAGTCCGCGCTGGAGATCGGTGGCTCCGTTTGCAGCCGTGAACCCGTGACCGGACGCACGTGACACGCCGCTCCCGGTAACCCGGCAGGCGCTTGCCGTGACACAGGGTTGACGCTAACGGGCGGACGCACGTGAAATCGGCAGTGGATAACACGAAGGCGTCTCTGCGTACAAACGGCCCCCATGTTGAGGCCGACGCCGATGCCAGACGTGTTATCACGGGCGAATATGACTTGCGTATTCAGGGGCGGGGTGGGAGCGGTCATACATCTACCGTGGGTGATGCGCGCAAATGCAGAGAAACGTGAGTGCCACCGGAACCCAGCGACCTGCGTCACCTGGCAGGTCCGCTCTCCGTACCGCGGCCGGCCGTGAACGCGATACCTCGATGCGCGGTGATCGCCGTGCTCTTTCGGCGATATCCGTAGTCCTTGTCGGACCGATACAGTGGCGTACCGCCGTTGACGGTATCCTTGCAGGGAATCCCAGGCTCGCGGTGGCCGCTGACGTGGAGGGGGACCCCCGGGAAGTTGATATCTACAGCATCCCGCAGGGCGATGTCATCTTGATTGCCGTTGACAGCGGACATCCCAACAATGCGATCGAGTTCGCTTTGCGGCTGCAGGCAAAAGACCGGGGCACAGGGATAGCCCTGGTGTTGCCAAATATGAGCTACAAGCACCTGCGAGGTTTCCACACCTATGCCGGGAGCTGGTCCTTGATTTCCGCTTCTGCATGCGGTGACCCGGCCCGGCTCAGCGCCGTCCTCGAGTCTGCCGGCCGCGGGATTCCCTGGGTTGATACGGCAATCAGCCGGCTGTTGAAGGTTTTTGAGCACGGAACGGTGGATTTCGACGAAGAGTTCGACGACGACGCGATTCGGGGTCTGATGCAGAAGCCGGAACCGGTTGACGAGGACGCGTCCGATCCGATGGAAAATTAGGCTGTCCGGGCGGAAGGCGGGGGCTACTCAGTCTTTGAAGATGCCGGACGAATTGGCCCACGCGCCGGGTACCCGTACCGCCGTTACCGTTCCCTCGGCCGTGACCTGACCGGAACTGTCTGCGACAGTTACTTCGAGCTTCGTGCGCCGGTCGTCAACTTCGATGATTCTGGCGCGCGCTAAGAGTGTGCCGTGGAGACGCGTCGGCGCCATGTATTTGACCTGCAAAGTTCCGGTGGCGTAGAGGATCACCTCGCCGTCGTCACCGATCTCTCTGCCGGCACGTCTGTACGCGTCGGCCATGGCTGTGCAGATCGCATGGCAATCGATGACGGACGCGATCACGCCGCCGTTGACGGCGTCGGGCGGATAGGCGGAATGGTGCGCCGCAGGCGTGAAATTGCAGATCGCCGCCGATGGGTCGTCCGGGTCCCAGCTACTGCGAACTCCAAGGCCTGCCGGATTGTCTTCACCACAGCCAAAACAGTGGTTGTGGCGCATCGAAGACTGGAAGAAAGCGTCTCCGCTTTGCTTTTCTGCTTGTCCGGATTGCAACGGATCGGCCTCCA
>JADFQR010000191.1 GCA_022561735.1 Chloroflexota bacterium
CCACGCCCAGTAGAACTGGCCGATTGTTCCTGACAGCATCATGAGATCCCGTGCTTCAGTCCAATCGGGCGATTCGAGGATGAACGTCCACACCACGACGGCGATCAGGAGATTCACACCTGGGCCGGCAAATGATGTCCAGAAGTACTTGCCGAGCGGCAACCGCCACTGCGAAATACCCGTCTCGGCAGCCGTGTATCCGCCCCAAATTTCCAACGCGATCGTCCGCACTTTGAATCCGGCGACCGTGAATGCGATCGCATGACCGATTTCGTGGAGAAGTATTGAACCGAACAGCATCCCGACGCCAATGAGCGGTAAGAGGTACTGATCTTCACTACTCGGCGAGTCCAGCAACAGATGAGCGTCCAGGTTCAGAATGTAGACATAGGTGAATGCCATACCGAACCAGGCGGAGGCGCCTATCTTGAATTCAAAGCCGGGATCTGACTCGGGTTCGTTTACCGATTGCTCCTCTGCGACACTCTCGTCGTCTGCCAATTCCAAGTCCTGTGAGTAGCCTGAATTGGTGTCAGGGCCCACATACTATGACAATCATGGAGGTACCTTGCACATGGAGAAGTTGTTCTCTTCCGAGCATCCACCGAAGACGATGGAGCTCGAACGCACCGACGATGGTCGATTGAGGCTGGTTATAACGCTGTCCAAGCTGGGGCAGAACACTATCCTGGAGTACTTCCTGGATGATGACGATGTCTCCGCCCTGAAGACGGCGCTGGCCTGATGGCTGGACGCCCTTCAACCGGCCCCGGGGAGCAGGCTCCCGGCACGGCGGACGCTGCGGGTTCGGGGAGCGTCGCTGGCCCGGGACAGGGCGGGTTCGCCGCTTCCCTCAAACAACAGCCGGGCGGGAAGGGCGCCGCCGGTCTTAAAGGCGGCGCAGGCCCATCGTTATTCTGGAGCGATGTGATCGTCCCGGGCAGGCCGCATGTGCTCGTATTAGACGCTGTGGCGGACAGGCACGGCTGGGAGGCCGAGGCGTGTCAGCGGATCGCCGCCAGCCTGGTCAGGCGAAACATCGCGGTCGTCGGCGGATCGCCGATCCCGGTTGAAAGTGCGGACGACCTTCTTAGCGCCATCGAGTCCGCAAGCGACTACAACTGCGTCTTCCTGAGCGCTCGCGCGGACGCGTCGCCATCGGCCGCCGAGTGCTGGGCTGCGCTCAAAGAAGCGCTCGCCGGTGAAACTAAACTGTTTGCCATGTGCACATGGGACTCAGCGGACCCGGACGTCAGCGCGGACGTGCTGGCCGCGGAAGACACCTTTGCGCCGTTGGCGGTGGTGCAGCAAGAGGAGATGACCGGGCGCGGGGCCAGCCTGTTCTTCATGAAGTTCTTCGCTGAGCTGGATATGCACTCGGAGTCAACCAGCTCACTGTCCGGGAAGATGGTGTGGTTCGGTCACTCGAAGGCCCGCGAAATCATGCGGCGTCGCCATTACGACGGTCGGGTCGGGCTGCGATCTTGAGGGGACCGTCTTGCCGCAACTGAAAATCGGTGACATTACGATCACCGCTCTGTCAGATGGGCGTATGTCGTACCGGACCACAAACCTGTTCCCGGAGACGCTTGAAAGCGTCTGGGACGGATATCGTGAGCGGTTTCCTGAAGCGTTTGACGCGCAAGGGTTCTACACGAATATCGGTGTGTTCCACCTGGCCTCCAGCGGGATGCAGGTGATAGTGGACACGGGACTCGGGCCGCACGGCGCGGCGCAGGGAAGGCCGGGACCGCCGGAGTTGATGGATGACATGCGGGAGAAAGGCGTGTCGGCAGGCGAGATCGATTCAGTGTTCCTGACCCATCTGCACGGCGATCATGTCGGCTGGAACCTGACCCATGATGAGCATGGCAGCCGTCCGACCTTCCCGAACGCCCGATACGTGCTTCAGAAAGCGGACTGGGGCCACTTCACGGAACAAGCATTTCTTGACGCAGGCCGGAGGGACGAGGCGCGACAGACTTATCTGCCGCTTCCGGAGATGGGTGTCCTGGACCTGATCGACGGCGAGGTGAATATCGCTCCCGGACTTGACGCCTACCCAACGCCGGGCCACACACCGGGGCACCAGAGCATGCTGATCTCATCCCGGGGGGAACGCGCGCTCATCATCGGCGATGTGATCGGCAGCCCGATGCACGTGTCGGAGCCGGATCATCTTTACCGCCCGGACGTGGACAGGGAGCTTGCTCGCAAGTCCAGGCACGAAGCCCTCGATCTGGCGGAAGGCGCCGGCATGACCGTTATAGGCAGCCACATGACGCGGCCGGGCTGGGGCCGTTTGATCCGCTGGAAAGGGCGGAGATACTGGCAGGCTCTTTGACCCGGCTCGTGAAACGTTATTTCAAGAGGGCCGGGATCGGTATTGTCGCCGTCGCAACATTCGCCCTGGTGGCGTGCGCCGGAGGACTGTCCGAGGAAGAGGTGCAGTTACGCGTGGACGCCGGGGTGGCGACTGCGCTCGCGGCGATTCCCGGCCCGCCGACGCCGCAACCAACCCCGACCCCCGCGCCGACGGCCACGCCCGGGGTTCCTCCCACACCTCAACCAGCGGCAACGCCACAGCCGGCCTCAACCCCTGCCCCAGCACCGACGCCGCAGCCGACATCAACCCCGGCTCCAGTTGCAACACCTCAGCCCGCGGCGACGCCGCAACCGACCCCAACGCCGGCTCCTACTACGACGCCACAGCCGACTGCGCTCCTGGCCGACGTCTACCAGCAGTCCCACGCGGCCGTATTTTTTGTTGATACCCCGGGTAAAACCGGGACGGCGTTCCTGTTTGAACCGGGATTACTGCTCACGAATCAGCATGTGATCGCGGGCAACAGCATAGTGACCCTGTGGTCCGACGAGGGCATATCAATCCCGGGCACGGTGGTGGCGTCCGACGCTTTACGGGATATTGCGCTGATCCGGATCAACCCGAGCGCCACCACAGCGATTCCCCTCAAGCTCGCTGATTCGATCGGCCACAACGCACTCGCCCTTCCCCTGCTCGCCATCGGTTACTCAAACACTGATGTGAACGGCGGCGGGGTCGGCCCGGCCGGTGCAAACGTGGGCGTCCTGACGCGGCTTGTCACGGTGAACGCAAGCCTCGGCGAGGGTTTCGAGATGGACGCGCCGGTGGACCCCGGCGACAGCGGTGGGCCGATTCTCAACCGTAACGGGGAAGTGATCGGCATAAGCCGGGCCGTCGTGATCGCCACTTCGTCGGGAGCGCGCGTCGTAGGCACCTTCCTGGCGATCGCCATAGACGAGGTACACCGCGCCCTACCGGGATTGCGGGCCGGGATCTCGCGATAGGCGCCGGCCGTGGAATGTCGCACGTATGGTGCATATTGCAGCTTGTGTAAAGTGAATCAAGAATTTACGTTACACAAAATCGATACTGCCTCATATGTGTGACACACCGTGAAACCCTTCATACCTCAAGCACTCCCGATAAGTGACATCGACTTGGAGCCACTGATCCCCTTGATCAGCAAGGCCAACCGGTCAATTGCTCTCTACGATGGGATTTTGTACGGCGTACCAAACCCTGAAGTCCTGTTGTCCCCACTGACCGTTCAGGAGGCGGTGCTGTCGTCGCGTATAGAGGGCACACAGG
>JADFQR010000192.1 GCA_022561735.1 Chloroflexota bacterium
GGGGTGATATACCGAACGCTTGACCTGGGTGCCGAGGGAATCGCCGTTCCACACGTGAATACTCGGGAAGAGGCGGAGGCGGTCGTGCAGGCCGGTAAGTACGCTCCTCTAGGGCTACGGGGCGCTTTCACGAGCCGCCAGGGCATCGGCGTGCCGAACTACCAGTCCGTGGCGAACGACCAGACGATGCTGATGATCCTGATCGAGGACATCATCGCGGTGGAAAACCTGGACGAAATCCTCAAGGTGGACAACATCGACGTGTTCTTTGTCGCACCGGGAGACCTTGCGCAGACGATGGGACACATCGGGGAGCCACACCATCCTGAAGTCCAGTCGGTCGTCGACGAGTCGTTGCGCCGCATCGCTGCGGCAGGCAGGACGGCCGGGGCGCTTGTCTCTAACGAGAACGCAGCGCACCACCTGGAACAGGGCGTCAGATTCTTCCTGGGCGGGCCGCCGGCATGGATCGAAAATGGACTCGTCGAGATGAACCGAAGGGCGGAGGGTTAACCAGATGCGGACACTTCGCAAGAATGAGGCCCGGGCCAGGCTGGCGGCCGGCAAGCACGTCATCGCGCTTGAAGGCCTGAACGACGCAGACACGATCGAGCGTCTCGGACCCATGCACCCGCATGCCGTCTGGCTTGAAGGCGAGCACAACCTGGTCAGCCCGCCAAACATCGCAGATCTAACGCGCGCCGCTGATCTCGCCGGCACGACATCGATCGTCAGGGTCAACCGCGTGGAGACGGGCATCATCTACCAGGCGCTCGATCTCGGGGCGCAGGGCGTCGCGGTCCCCCACGTGGACACCCGGGAAGACGCCGAGACGGTGGTCCAGGCCGCCAAGTTCGCCCCGCTCGGAAAACGCGGCATGTACGGGAGCCGGCAGGGAATCGGCGACCCGGACTTCTTTCACAAGGCCAATGACGAAACCCTGATCGTAGTGTTCATCGAAGACGTAATCGCGCTCGACAACCTGGACGAGATCCTCAAGGTAGACCATATCGACGTATTCCTTGTCGGGCCCGGCGATCTGTCCCAGTCCCTGGGCCACCTGGGCGAACCGTTTCACCCGGAGGTAACGCGCGTGCTGGAAGACACCGTGCGGCGCATCTCCGCAGCGGGCCGGACCCCCGGGACCGTGGGAAACCACGAGAACGTCGCCCGGTACATGGAACTCGGCGCCCGGTTCTTCCTGACCAGCGCCCTGCCGTGGATCGAAACCGGGTTCGATGACCTTCGTGCAAGAGTCCGGGCATCCCGTTGAGAAGCAGAACACGCAGGCCCGGCATTCGGCGCCTGTTGCCGTTGATCGCAGCGGCGGCGACAGCAACCCTGATCGCCGCCTGCACGGGCGGCAGCCCGAGTTCTGATCGCGTCCTTGGGGACGTTCTTGTTCTGACCCCCACACCGGCCGTTGTCTCCTGCCTCAACGACACCTACCCGGATGACGCCCCTGCGTTCGGGGACGATGCAGCGGTTGTCTACGAGACACTTGAGTCCGGCGTCGCAATTTTCGACAGCCTGATCGGCGATGGCCCGCAGCCAGACTCGGATAGCGATATCAGGGTCCACTACACGGGATTCTTTGACGACGGCTGCATATTTGATTCAAGCCAGACTCGCGGCTCGCCATCGTTGTTCACCCTGAACAACCTGATCTCGGGCTGGCAGATCGGCATGGAGGACATGCGTGAGGGCGGGAAGAGGCGGATTCGCATACCTCCGGCTCTCGGCTACGGGTCAGCCGGACTCAACATCGCGGGGTTCGTCATTCCGGGAAACGCGACGCTCATCTTCGAGGTCGAGCTGATCGAGGTGCTGGAGTAAAACACCCCCCGGTGAACCACCGGCCACGGGGCCTCGGCCCACGCCCGAAAACTGATCTGACAGGCATCGTCCAGCATTGGAGAATCACATGACACCCAACCGGGCCGATCGCGCCGGGGTGTGGGCGGTGATCCTGGATACCCTGACCGCGGAACAGTACTGCAGCCGTGAAGACCTGCTGGACGGCGAAGTGCATATCGTCGAGGCCGGGCCGCCTGACAATGAGAAGAGCTGGATCCCGGGCGGACGGTGGTTTGACCGTTCCGAGCCGTACTTCAGCCTTGTCTCGGTCGGCGTCGGCGGCGTCGTGACGGTATCGCCCGAGTTGATGTCGTGGGTCCGCCCCCTGTACGAAGGCGTCGACCGCGACCAGATGATGGAACCGCTGCGCATCGCTGAAGTCACGACGCGGATGGCGGAATACGGGCAGAAAACCTTCGGACCCTTCCCGCGCTGGATATGCGCTGAGGAGGACCTCCGGACACATCCTGCGCCGGACGGCTACACCATCGAAATAAGGGACGACGACGAAGACCGTCGTTCAATGAACTCGGAGCAGAGCGGCCGAAGACCCGGCGAGCGAACGTCGCACAGGTTTCGCGCCGTGGCGATCGGAGCGGATGGCCCGGTGGGCTCCGCCGGGGTGACCGCAGACAGCGATGATCTTTACCAGATTCACATCGCCATCATGGAAGAACATCGCGGTCGCGGCCTTGGACGGGCGCTCACCGGCGCTATAACCCGCGCTGCGTTTGACCACGGCGTTGTGCCCTACTACGGCACAACCTCGGTCAACACATGGTCAATGCGGACAGCGATCTCCTGCGGCTTTTATCCCGGCTGGGTTCACTTCTTTTCCCGCGACATCCGCGCCTCTTGATGTAGCACCGGCCCCGGGGTCAAAACAGCGGGCATGTGCGGCGCGCCGTTGTAACATCGTGCGCCGGCGTACCTTGGTTCCCGGGGTTCCCGGGGTTCCCGGGGTCCCCGGTGTTCCAGGATTCACGGGGATATGCTCCGATCAGGACGCTACGGCTTTTAGCGGCGAGGCGACAAGAACGATGCTGGGCGATTTCGACATATTCCCGTTTACGGCCGCACAGGAAGCCGAGATGTTGCTCCGCATCGTCGCCGCGGCGCTGGCAGGCGGGTTCATCGGATTCGAGCGTCGGCGCTCATCGGCCCCGGCAGGTATCCGCACGCTGGCGCTGGTCGCGATGGGGTCCGGTACGTTCACCATCATCTCAATATTCGCCTTCAGCACGCTTGATGGAGAGTTCGTACGAGACCCGGCGCGTATCGCGGCACAGGTTGCGACCGGAATCGGGTTCATCGGCGCCGGCTCAATCATCCGCTCGGGAACGTCGGTGCGCGGTCTCACGACGGCCACCGGCATATGGGTCGCCGCCGCCCTGGGAATGGCGGCCGGGGCCGGGCTATTTGTGCTCACGGCGGGTGGAACCGCGATGGCGATGGTGATCCTGGCATTCTTCCCACGCGGACACAGGAACGAAAGCAATAATCAAAAATAAGGAAGACGATATGGAGACAGGGGTCTGACTTTGAGCGCCCAGGAACGCGATATCACGATCAGCGCCGGGACCCGGGCGTTCCTTGAGTCTCAGCGCAACCTGGTACTGGGAACCGTTCGCAAGGACGGCTCACCTCAGGCGTCGCCCGTCTGGTACCTGTGGACCGGCGACGCGTTCGTGATCTCCACGATTTCCGCCACCGCCAAGTGGTGGAACCTGAAACGCGTTCCTCGTTGTTCCTGGTGCGTCGACGATCCGGAAACCG
>JADFQR010000193.1 GCA_022561735.1 Chloroflexota bacterium
CATGCTCCGTTTCATGGTAAGCCCGTCCGCGACGGTAATGGCGAAGACAATTACCTCGGCAGCTGCCAATGCGGAAAACAATGAATTGATGGATCGCAGTTCTCTGCGAATCGTATCTGTAACGGTTGACCAGGCACCAATACTTCGGCGGTTTCGCCCGAAGGCGCGTGGCCGGGTCGGAGCCTTCAACCGGCCAAGCAGTCACCTGACTGTCGAAGTCGACGAGCGAGAAGGAAACTAGGTTGGGTCAGAAAACTCACCCGATAGGGTTCCGCCTGGGCGGTGTACATCCCTGGCACGCGCGATGGTTCGCCGACAAACAGGCCGGTTATCGAGCGCTTGCGGTGGAAGACCAGGCCATCAGGAAACTGATCCGTGACCGGTACGAAGAGACCGGCGGGATAACACGCGTGGAGATAGAACGCGGCACCCAGGACCTGATCGTATCTGTGCACACCGCCCGTCCCGGCATTGTGATTGGCCGTGGCGGACAACGGGTGGACGAGCTTCGTTCAGATCTGGAAAAACTCACCGGCAAACGCGCTCGCCTGAATATCCAGGAAGTTCGCAACGCAGACGTTGACGCCTACCTGGTTGCGCGAAATATCGCCGATCAGCTTGAGCGGCGTGTCGCTTACCGGCGCGCTATGCGTCTCGCCGCACAGCGGACGATGCAGGCCGGGGCGCAGGGCGTCAAGATCATCGCCTCCGGCCGGCTGGGGGGCGCAGAGATCGCCCGCTCCGACAAGGCTATCGAGGGACGGGTTCCTCTCCACACCCTGCGCGCGGACATTGATTTTGCCATCGCCGAAGCGGCGACGACCTTCGGCCGGATCGGGGTCAAGGTCTGGATTTACAAGGGCGACATTCTTCCAGAAGGTCGCGCCGGCCGAACGTTGAACGTGGCCGATGTGGTTGCAGAGAACCAGGAGGCCGCAGCCGCAGCCGCCGGCGTCACAACCGCGCCGGCAGTAACCTCCGACGCAGCAGAGCCGGCGTCCGAGAACGTATCCGGCACCGGCACGGAAAAGTCGGAGGGCTAGACGATGCTTCAGCCAAAAAGGGTCAAGTACCGCAAGCACCACCGCGGACGGATGAAGGGCTCGCCGAAATCCGGCAGTACGCTGGAGTTTGGCGCGCTCGGACTCAAATCCCTGGAAGCGGCATGGCTCACCTCCCGCCAGATCGAGGCGGCGCGCCGCGCCATCGTTCACAAGCTGAACCGTGGCGGCCAGGTGTGGATACGCATCTTCCCGGACAAATCTGTTTCAGCCCGCGCCGCCGAGACCCGCATGGGCGGAGGCAAGGGTGCGGTGGATCACTGGGTTGCGGTTGTTCGCCGCGGCCGGGTGATGTTCGAGATCGGCGGCGTGCCCATCGAGCTCGCACGCGAGGCGCTTGTGAGCGCCAGTCACAAATTGCCGGTTCGGACGCTAATCGTTGACCGCGAGAACCTGGTCTAAACGGAGATACAGGTGAATATTGACGAAGTCAGAGGGTTGAGCCGCGAGGAGCTTCTAAAGGAGCTCCTCGGACAGCAACGGGGGATGATGAATCTCCGGTTCCGAAAGGCGACACTCCAGCTAAATGACTCGACCGAGATCAAGAACACACGGCGCACCATCGCCCGTATACGGACGGTACTGCGCGAACGCGAGATTGCTGAGGCGCTTCAGAGTTGACATCCGGTCTGCAAAAACAGAGGACGGGCACCGTCGTCAGCGACAAGATGGACAAGACCATCGCGGTCGAATTCCACTGGAGCCAGCGCGACCGGCTCATCGGGAAATCGCGCCGTCGCGTGACCAAGTTCCTGGCCCATGACGAAAACAATCAGGCCCACCTCGGAGACGTTGTGCGCATTGAGGAGACACGCCCGTTGTCGCGACGGAAGCGCTGGCGCCTGATCGAGATCCTGCAGACGGGAGATGTGGCTGAGTTCCAGCCCTCCCGGCTGCCGACCACATTTGATGAACGCAAAACAGACGCGACAGAGGCCGAGTAAGTGATCCAGGTTCAAACGCGCCTGCGCGTGGCAGACAACTCAGGAGCCCGGGTGGTGATGTGTATTCACGTCGATGGCGGTAGCCGTCGTCGCTACGGCGGGCTTGGTGATGTGATTACCGCTGCGGTAAAAGAAGCGACCCCGGGTGGCACCGTGAAGATGCACGAGGTCGTAAAGGCGGTCATCGTCCGCGTCGCGAAGAACACGCGCCGCCCGGACGGCTCTTACATCAAGTTTGACGACAACGCCGTCGTCATCATCGGTGAGAACCAGAATCCCCGCGGCACGCGCATCTTTGGCCCGGTGGCCCGGGAACTGCGCGAGCGGGACTACATGCGGATCGTCTCACTAGCCCCCGAGGTGCTGTAGATATGGCGCAGCGAATCCGGCGAGGCGACCAGGTGAAGGTGATCTCCGGCAAAGACCGGGGCAAGCAGGGCGAGGTGGCGCGCGTGTTGCTGAAGAAGGGGCTCGTCGTTGTTGACGGCGTGAACCTCGTGACGCGGCACGTCAAGCAGCGGCCCGGCACGGCGCAGGCCGGGATTATCAAACAGGAAGCGCCGATACAGATATCAAACGTCGCGTACGTTGACCCGGAAACGGGTGACTCCGGCAGAGTCGGGTTCCGCATCCTTGAGGATGGGACCAAAGTAAGAGTTGTGAGAAATAAACGTGAGTCCTGAAACCGCCGTGGCGGGGCAGTCCCGGCTTAAAGTCAAGTTTCGTGACGAGGTCACGCCCGTTTTGCTGCAGGAGTTCGGTTACACGAACCCGATGCAGGTGCCGAAGCCGACCAAAATCGTTTTGAATATCGGCATCGGTGAGGCGTTGGACAACCGGAACGCGCTCGATGCCGCCGTCGGAGACTTGACCACGATCTCCGGCCAGAGGCCGATCATCCAGCGCGCCCGGAAGTCGATATCCAACTTCAAGCTCCGGGAGGGGATGCAGGTCGGCATCACGGTGACGATGCGAGCGCAACGCATGTGGGACTTCCTTGACCGCCTCGTCAATCTGACCCTGCCCCGCGTACGTGACTTCCACGGCATCTCAAGGCGGTCGTTCGACGGACGCGGCAACTACTCTCTCGGGATCTCAGAACAGATCGTGTTTCCAGAGATCGACTACAATCTCATCGACCGGCTGCGCGGCCTCCAGGTCAATATTGTGACCTCCGCCAACACGGACGAGGAGGGCCGCCGGATGCTTGAGCTTCTCGGCATGCCCTTCGAACGAATTGAAGACGCCGCGTAGCTCTTTCTGTTTATCAGGGAATTCCATTTGGCCAAGAAGACAAAAGTAGAAAAGTGGAAGCGCCAGAAGCGTGAACTGGCCGCCGGGACGATGAAGTATCCGGTCCAGTTCCACAACCGGTGCGAACGATGCGGGCGCCCGCGCGGATACATCCGATTCGTCGGCATGTGCCGCATTTGCTTCCGCACGCTGGCCCTCAGGGGCGAGCTGCCGGGCATCCGGAAGGCGAGCCTCTAGAAAAATATCCGCCCCGCCGAGTGGCGGCTGACGGTAATAACCGGAAGGTGCCCGGCGAGGATCCTTAAGGCGGATCCTCCAGTAGAGCAAACCACCGGTGCAATCAGTAACAGGAACAGTGAAGTGCCC
>JADFQR010000194.1 GCA_022561735.1 Chloroflexota bacterium
TAAGGAGATTCAGTCTCGCGCCAGGACACTACGGCGAGCTTTCACGAGGGGCAACGGGAGTCAGCGATTACAGGTAAGGTAGGCGTTCGGCGGGTCGTGGATCCGGCAGGCAGGATGATTCCGCCAGACCCGGGATGTTCCGGCGTTTTCGCTCCCGGAGCGAGCGCCGGGAGCGATGCCATATCCGATTACTCCCAGGAGATTTCCTGAGTATTACCAGGGTATTCTCAGGGGATTCCCAGAGTATTTAACGCCACGGGACCGCTTCGGCGGTGTGCCCCAGTTGTGATTCAGCCAGCAATTATCCGGGAGGAAACGGGGTGGCGACGGTAAACACGGTGCTCGGGCCGATAGATACCTCCGAGATGGGTTTCACGCTCTCGCACGAGCATGTGTTGATCACCTCCGCAGGTATCCAGGCGACGTTCCCGGATTTCGTGCCGCGGGATGAGGCTATCGCCGAAGGAATACGGATGTTTTCCGACGCCCGCGCTGGTGGCGTGGAGACGGTACTGGACCTGTCCACGATGGACCTCGGACGTGACATCCGTGTGATCGAGCAGGTGTCTCGCGAAAGCGGCGTCAACATCATCGCTGCGACCGGGACCTGGCTCGAGATTCCGCGCGTATTCCGGGTGGCTGATCCGAGCGATATCGCCAAGCTTTACGTTCGTGAGCTGGAGGAGGGGATCGAGGGAACGGGGATCAAGCCGGGCGTGATCAAGGTTGCCAACGATGTCGGCGGTGTAACGCCGGAGGGCGAGATCATCCTGCGCGCCGCCGCCAGGGCGCATCAGTCGACGGGCGCGCCGATCTACACGCACACCTGGGCGCCCGAGCGTGTCGGGGATCAGCAGATCAAGATTTTCGAGGACGAGGGCGTAGACCTGAACCGTGTGTGTATCGGCCACAGCAACGACACGACAGACCTTGAGTACCTGACTGGTCTGCTTGAAAAGGGTGTGTGGGTTGGGATGGACCGGTACCCGTCACACCGGCCGGGGGTGCCGGACTGGCGTGAACGGACGCAAACGGTCAAGGCGCTGATTGATCGCGGCTATGGCGATCGATTGATGCTCGGGCACGATAATTCGGCCATGATGCTGATCCAGCCCCGGCAGGCGTTCGCCGAGCGCGCTGTCCGCAACCCGGATCAGTTCCTGTTCATCACACGGCAGGCGTTGCCATACCTGAAAGAACTCGGCGGGACGGATGGCGATGTCCATGCACTCATGGTCGACAACCCGCGCCGCTACTTTGAGGGGGCGGCCTGACCGGGAGCCTTCGTTCAGACACGACCAGGCACGACCCGCAGAAGGCGGTGCGGACCCGGCTGTAGCCCGTTGTCGCGCTATTGCAGCGGCCGTGGTTCGCGGCGCTTAGTCGCTGTTCTCGCGTAACGTGTCTGGCCGAGTATTTCTGTTCGATCGCCGGGAAGATCAAGAGCTTGTGGCCATGTGATTTGACTCGGTGACGACGTTCTTGCCGGATTAATATCTCGCGATAACCAACGGGGAGCAGGGTTTACATTCCAGCTTTTCGTAACCGTATGTTCCCGGTTAGATGAACGTGGATAAACGAACAAAAAAGACCCCCTCCCCAGGGGTGATGGGGAGGGGGCCGGGGTCCGGCGGCTTAACGGTTTGGGGTCTGGGGGGGGCCGAGAAGCGCCGGACGGGACGTTGTCCTTGTGGGTCTATCTCCTGGCGGCGGCTCCCACCAGTGCAGGGGGCATGCCGGAGCCGGATAGCGGCCCCCTGGACAGATGGTGCAGAGCGAGCTGTACACGGCTGTCCAGGATGCGGAGGGTGGATACCAGCTTGAGTCTTCGGTACTCGGGGATGGTTTGCAGCGGGAGGGAGTCGAGCTGTCCGGCAAGTTGGAGGAGCATTCCCTCCAGGTCCTTTCGCTGGCGAATCACGGGCTCGGGCGCTCTCACGGGTGGCGCAGGTTCCGGCGCGGGGGCTGGCTTTGCACCGTTGACTACCTCGTCAAGCAGGTCATCGATCGACTTGGCCGGGAAGCTCTTTGCCCGCCCGACTATCCGCTCAACATAGACCGAGCTCAACTGGCCCGAGACGAATGGCGCCGCGATCTCACGCTGACGTGAGTGGTCGTCGATATCGGCGATGCTTCGCGCTTCTTTGAAGGTGAGCTCGCCGGAGTCCACCTTCTTGCCGAGTTCCGGGTCCAGGTTTCTGATCAGGCTCTCGTAGTGGTGGATGGTGCCGGGGGTGATCGAGGTCCGTCGCGCCAGTTCCTGCTGCGTCACGGAGTGCTCTTCCCTGTACTCAAGGAAAGCGCGACCGAGTTGCATGGCCGGGATCTTCTCATGGTGGTAGTTCTCGCTGAGCTGAAGTTCCCGCACCTCTTGCTCAGGGATCCCGGCCCGCACCTGGCCATCGATGTCAGTCAGTCCGGAGCGCCGCGCTGCCATCCACAGGCGCTCTCCGACGACGATGATGTAGGCAGGGGCGTCCGGTTGACCCGTGCGATCAGTGATGGGCCTGACGACAAGGGGTTGACGCAACTCCAGGGTGCGGAGATCGTCAGAGGTGCTCACGCTGCGGCCCTTTCTGGGCAGTTTGCGTGGCTGGTCGGGGTCAGGGATTATCGAGTGGACCGGTAATAGCATGCCAGCCTCCCGCGGTTGGTGTTGATTGCCGGGCGCTCCCTCTTTTCCTCAGGGCTCCCGATGATCCGGGGCCGGAATAAGTGGAGGGGTAGACCGGTTCCGTTGGGGACTATTCTCGGTAGTCTGAAAAGCAATTTCCAAAACTGTCCAGAATGAACAAGGGTTAATTCCGAACGTCCATTGACTTTGGAATGGCACTGGGATAGTTTGGTCCCGATACGATTGAGCCCTTCCCAGTTTCCCATCGTGATAAACGTGACATCTCCTATCCCCACGATACCCCCGTATGTCCCGTACCGGACGTTCCGTAATTTTTTGGAATGGCTGAGAGAAGGAATGCCTGCGCGGATAGATCGGAGTGTCTGGGGTCAGCGGATATCCGGGAGCACCGGGATTCAGTTGATGACCGGGCTTCGTGCGCTGGAGTTGGTGGACGATGACGGGCGGCCGACGGAGGTCCTTGAGCGACTCACCGGCCTGGAAGGCGATGAACGCAGATCCGCGCTGCAGGCTTTGTTGCGAAGGCACTACGGCCCGGTGTTCGATCTTGATCTGCCGCGCGCAACCCGGGCGCAGTTCCGGGAGGCGTTCAGGAGTTTTGGCGCAAAGGAAGGCGTGCTCGCGAAGTGCGAGGCGTTCTTCATACAGGCGGCGCAGGATGCCGGGCTGGAACTATCGTCGTACGTCCTTGCCGGCAGACACGTATCCCGGCGCTCCCCGAGCGGATCTGGCCGGCAGCGCCACCAGCCAGCAGAGCGGCCAGCCCCACAACCGGCCACCGTCGCACCTGCGCAAAGCGCGGGCGTATCGATCGCTGAAATGGTGTTACGGAAGTACCCGGACTTTGATCCTGCGTGGGACGCCGGGACACAGCAAAAGTGGTTCGACGGAATGACGAAGCTGGTGGAGTCCCTCGGCCAGGGCAGCGGGGAACATACATCCTCGGAGCCTGCCGCAGGTTGACCCGGGCCCAGGCCGCCCACATCCA
>JADFQR010000195.1 GCA_022561735.1 Chloroflexota bacterium
GGGAGGACGGGGCGACCCTTTATTTTCTCAATTCGGACGCCGTTCGCAGGGCCGTTGAAAAGTCGTTTCCTGTCTCAGCCCGGGATGTCCCCGCTGAGACATGGAGCGCACCGGCTGATACCGGGTCACAACCATCCGTGTTTGCCGATTACGAGCGCAACATCGGCACGCTATCGCCGGCTGTGGCGGACACGCTGCGTGACGCGCTTGATACGTACCCGGAGACCTGGATCCGCGACGCCATAACAACTGCGGCGCGGGCCAACGCCCGGAGTTGGAACTACATAGCCGCCGTCCTTAGAGGATGGGCGGAAGAGGGCAGGCCGGATGGAAAGCCTGGAACAGATCCTGACGCGACTCGGTCAGACGAGTACATCCGACGCTACCTCGCAGAACAACGGGGACGCGGGAACCGCTGATCGTGAGCCCCACTGCGATATCTGCGATGACGCCCGATGGGTGCGCCTGGGCGAGCCAATGGGCAGCCCCGGTTTCGGCAAGATGGCGCCGTGTGAATGCCAGGAGCGGATCTGGGAAGATCACCGTGGAGAACGGCTAAAGCGTTACGCCAACCTGGGCCCGCTTGAGAGGCTCCGGTTTGACACCGCCCTGCCGGACGGACGTACAGGTTTCTCAGACCCGGCGAGTTTCCGCGCCGCGCTGGAGTGCGCCATACGCTACTCGCGCAACCCGGAGGGATGGCTCGTCATCCTCGGTCCCTCGGGCTCAGGGAAAACGCACCTCGCGGCGGCTGTCGCCAACCAGTGCGTTGAGGACGGAAGGCCCGTGTTCTTCATCCCGGCGCCCCAGTTGCTCGATCAACTGCGGACATCGTCCGAGCCGGGTGAATGGCCGGACTACGACAGCCTGTTCCAGCAGGTCGTGACGGCGCCGCTTCTTGTCCTTGATGACCTTGGGACCGGAAATATGACCCCGTGGGCTGAAGAAAAGATGGACCAGATTCTGACCAGCCGTTACAACGCGCGCCGGCCGACCGTTGTGACATCCGGGATAGACCACGGTTCGATGCCGGACCGGATGCGCACACGACTGCTCGATCCAGACCTGGCCACCGTGTGCGAGATCTCAGGCCCGTCGGGCGCCGCAACGTCCACCGCCGGCGACATCCCGCAACGGATGCTTGACTCGATGACATTCGAACTGTTCGACCCGCGAGGCGGGACGGGGGCGACCCGCGAACAGCAGGCGGTGCTGAAGGACGCGCTCGGGGTTGCGCGTGGTTTCGCCCAGCACCCTGACCGCTGGCTTTACCTGGCCGGCCCCACCGGCACGGGAAAGACCCACCTCGCCGTGGCGATCGCCGGGCTGCGCATCGCCGCCCGGATGCCGGTAACTTTCGCTTTTGTTCCGGACCTCCTGGATAAGTTCAGGCAGGCGTTCAGCCCTGACAGCCGGATCAGTTACGACCGGTTGTTCGACCAGGTAAAAAACGCCGAGTTGTTGATACTCGACGATCTCGGCGCGCACAGCTCCACCGCATGGGCAGAGGAAAAGCTGTACCAGCTAATCGTTCACCGCTACAACGCCGCCCTCCCCACCGTTATCACGAGCCGTGTGATGCTCGCCGACCCCGACCGGGACGATGGAGACATCGGAACGTCCGGGGGGCGCTCCGGCGCTCCGTTTTCGGCGGCGATCATGTCCCGTCTGCGTGACGGCCTCATGGTGACCGAGAGGGCGATGATCGCCCCTGATTACAGGCATAGAGGAGTGGCGCAGCCGAAGTTACGCCGTTCAACCGGAACGCGCGGCCGGGGCCGCCGCTAAATGGAGCCAGACGCGCCCGGTCACGGCTACCCGCTGCGCGATGGCTGCGTATTCTGTCGAATCTCCTCCGGCGACGAGCCGGCCCGGTACCTGGCCCCGGGGGGCGTCGAGACCGAGGACCGGAGCGCCATGGATGCCGGCGGACCGCTGGCGTTCCGGAATCGCCTGACCTGGGTGCGCGTCATGACGCTGATCGTTCCGCCCGGCCATCCATCACAGGAACAGCTCTGGTCGGATCAGGAAATGCTCCGGCCCTTACTGGGGCACGCGCTCGCGCTCGGGCGCGAGCTGACCATCGATAACGTCCCCGATGGCGTGACGCCGGAGGGCTTCCGCGTCATCTCAAACTTCGGACGTATCGCGCACCAGAGCCAGGACCACGCCCATGTTCACGTGATCGCACGGCCGGATTACGAGCCGATGCCGGAAGTGAACCTGGACGCGCCGCCGCTCGATTCCCCCGGCAATGATGTGATCGTTGAGCCGGCGCATGTGGTGAGCGCACCGTGGAGTGTGCGGCTTACGCTTTCCGGCGCTCGCACCCAGGAGGAGATGTGGGCCGACACCCGGTTCCCCGGGCTAATAACCGCCGCTGTCACGCTGGCGGAAGATGAGTCACCCGAGGGATACCGGTTCGCGGCTGACTTTACGCCTGTAACCGGGATGGGCCCGGCCGGATTCTTCATCCTGGGCGGCGGCCAGTTAGACCTGTACGCATAAGGCTTGCCAGGCTCGGCTGCTACTTCAGACGCTCGAAGTTCCCGACGCGGCAGATATGTTTCCCAGGTGTGATGAAATCGCTAACTGCGCGGCTTTCGTAACAGATCAACACCGGTTCAAACGTGGCTCTGACATGAGCGACACGGGGGGACAAAGGGAGTTGACGCGGGAGGTGAAACACTTACCATCTTGCACCAGCCTTCAAGTGGTCCCGAAGGTGATTGTTGTCCAATTTACGTGGAGACCCACGCTGCAATCGCCGTGATGATGTACGGGATCCGTTCCGGCATTGAGTGCCGGACATGTCAATTAAGGAGGAGACGTTGGCAAGATTGTCGATTAAGAGGCACTGGATTTTCCTCGCCTCGGTAAGCCTGGTCCTGGTCGCGTCTGTCGCGTGTGGAGGCGGAGAAAGCGGCGGCGGGGCGGCCGGGAAAACCTCGATTGACGATGCGGCGTTCCGGTCGTTCACCGGTGTGGGCGATAACGCCACCGCTACGGCGGTAGCGGATGCGGCCACGGCCGCAGCTGGCGGCACCGCTGCTACAGCGGCGCCTGCGTCAACAGCAGTGGCGACCACGGCTCCGGCCATGAGCGACGGCGCAACCGTCCCGTCCGGTGAGACGATCGTTGCCGTTAACCTGATCCGTGCCGGTGTAGGAACCCCACGGTTCTGCAGCGCCGGTTGTGCCGAGGACATCTACATCGCCGGCATCAACGAGACGCTCTTCAGGCCCATATACGGGGACACCCTGGGCGCACAGCCCGAGGAAGGCGTCCTGGCCCTGTCGTTTGAGCTCGACCCAAACCTGAAGTGGTTGGACTTCACCCTGCGACAGGGCGTCCAGTTCCACGACGGATGGGGTGAGATGACGGCTGAAGACGTTGTGTTCTCGTTCAACGACGCGAACCGCAACACGCAGCCTGAGTCCATACACGGACAGGCCGGTGACTTCGCTCCGCTGATCAAGAACCTCGAAATTCTGGACACCTACAAGGTGCGCCTGAACTACGAGAACTATGACAGCCGGGGCATCCGCCACCGGTTCAGCACCTTCTGGCAGACCGCGGCCATCGTTTCCTTGGCCGTGTTTGATGACAAGGGCGCTGAGG
>JADFQR010000196.1 GCA_022561735.1 Chloroflexota bacterium
CCGCCGCCCTGGACGGCAAGGGAGTGAAGGAGTGGATCGCCGGTCCGGAAATAACGCAGATCGGCAAGTTGAAGATCCGGGCCATCGAGACGCCGGGGCACACGCCGGGCTCCACCTGCTATGCGATAGATACAGAACAGGGCAATCACACGCTGCTGTTCTCAGGAGACACGCTGTTCCCCGGCGGCCCCGGAAAAACAGGCAGCCCCAATGCGTTCCGGGAAGAACTGCGCAGCATCACTGAAAGTCTTCTCACACTCCCGGACGATACGGTAGTCCTGCCCGGTCACGGCGCGGACACAACCATTTCAGTCTCGAAGGGTGAGTACAAGACATTCGCCTCCAGGACGCACCCGGAGGATCTGCACGGTGATGTGACCTGGCTGGGGGCCTAGTGCAGCCTCCCGGCACTGGACCGCTTGGATTCAGCGGTCACGGCCGCCACCAGATTGCGGTGTCATGGACGGTTCGAGACGTCCTGATCGCGTCGGGCGCGGTCGTCGGCTCCTTCCTGGGGGCGGTCCTGTTCCTGTCGTTTGCGATCTCACGGGCCGGCGGGTCTGAAGAGTGGTTCGAAAACGGTGAGGTGTTCGGCCTCCCTGCCCCGCTCGTGCTCGCCGTCATCCTGGAAATCTTCTTCCTCGGCGCGGTCGTGTTGTTCAGCGGCGTTAAAGACTGGTCGCAAGTACGTCGATTGGGCTTCATACATCCCACGGGACGCGCACCGTACGCGCTCGCCTTTGCCGCGTGGTTCGCGGGCCTGGTTGCCAGTGGGACGTGGATATTCTTGACGCAGGCCGCCGGCATCGGCTGGTTGCAACCCCCTGACTCGGCAGCGGAAGTACTGAACTACTCGGGCGGCGCGCTCGTGTTCCCGATCATCGTGATCGGGATCATCACCCCGATCTGCGAAGAAACATTCTTCCGCGGGTTCGCGCTGCCCGCCTTCGCAAAACGGTACGGCGTCTGGGGCGGCATCCTGCTCAGCGCGGCGTTATTTTCCATATTCCACTTCAGCATCGGGTTGGTCGTCCCGGTATTCATCTTTGGTATCGTCCTGGGGTGGCTCTACGTACGCACCGGCTCGATATACCCGAGCATCACCGCTCACGCGGTGCAGAACGTGGTCGCACTGCTTGCCGCGAATTGACCGGTTCCGGCTAACCTGTCCAGCACAGCGATGACGCCCCGCGCCGTGATGTCACGTCTTTGAAACAGTTCAACCAACCCGGCCGCGCGCCGAAGCCCGGAGAGTCAACTACATACCGATGTCGGAACGATTAACAACCGCGTTTCAGGCCGCAAAAGACGAGGGCCGCGCAGCGCTCATCCCGTTCGTCACCATCGGCTATCCGTCGGTCGAGGCCACGCTGCGGATCGTCCCTGAGCTGGAGGCGGCCGGGGCGGACGTTATCGAACTCGGCGTGCCGTTCAGTGATCCGCTGGCTGAGGGGCCGACCATCCAGAAATCAAGCCTGCACGCCCTTGAGCAGGGCGTTTCCTCTGACACTGCGATGGAGGTGGCCCGGGAGTTGCGGAGGTCCGGTGTCAAAGCGCCGTTGATCTTCATGGGCTACTACAACCCGATCCTGGCATACGGCCCTGACCGTTACTGCCGGGACGCCGCGGACGCCGGAATTGACGGGCTGATCGTGCCGGACCTTCCCTCCGAGGAGAACGCTGCGCTACGGGCGTCAGCCGGGCAAAACGGGCTGAGCCTGGTTCCACTCGTCGCGCTCACCAGCCCGGAGCGTCGCATCGAAGAGGCGTGCCGTAACGGGTCCGGGTTTATCTACTGCGTCGGGGTGCTCGGCGTAACCGGCGTCGGATCGACATCGTTCGATCGCGTCCGCGGCCTTGTGAAAGAGGCCCGGCGGCACACCGATCTGCCGGTCGCAGTCGGGTTCGGTATTCGCACTCCGGAGGACGTTCGACAGGTCTCTGAGTTCGCTGACGCGGCCATCGTCGGCAGCGCGCTCGTGGACATCCTCGGGGACGGCCCGGAGGAAACGTCGGCGGCGCGGGCCGGGGCGTTCATCCGTGAACTGGCCGCGGCGACGCGCGCCAGATAACAGGCTAGACTGCTCGGCGCACACAGGCAGGCGCCCGTCCCGACAGGTCCATCCTGAGGGAGGAACGCCCGCCACTGTCCAGCGGCATCACAACCACCGGGAGCACGATGATAGTCAGAGGCGTACGCGGTGCGACGACCGTGACGGAGGATACGCGCGAGGCGATCCTCGATGCGACGACGGAACTGTTGAACGAGATCGTGACCGCCAACGATATCGACAAAGACGACCTCGCATCGGTCCAGTTGACGACCACCCGGGACCTGGTTGCCGAGTTCCCGGCGGTGGCGGCCCGGATGCTGGGCTGGGTCCACGTGCCGCTGATTAACAGTCACGAAATGGATGTGCCTCACGGGCAGCCGCGCTGTATCCGGGTGCTGCTGCTGTGGAACACTGACCGGCGTCCGCAGGAGATAAAACACATCTACCTGCGGGACGCGGTAAACTTGCGCTCGAAGCAGAGCAAACTGACCTGAGACGAACCCCAGAACGGGTACAGGTAGATGAACGGTAGACCGGTGATCGCCACGAACGCCTCCTTCGCACCGTCAAACGTGCGGGGTGAGTTCGCGCGCTTCGCCCGGGTCCCGTTGTTTACGAGCGGGCGTCCCTACACCTATAGCGGCTAACCTTCCGCCCGGGCGCCCGTAAATCTCATTTTCTCGCTGCCCCGTGGCGGTCGCGCGTTCGTAATTGCGCGCTCCACCAGCCGGATGCACCCCCAGGAATCACGCATTTAGAGGCCACATGACTTCACAACACGACTCCACCAGACGGACCGGACCGGACGACCAGCATCGACGGTTCCGTTATCCAGGCCGCTAAAGCCCTATCCAATCAACGGCGCACGCGCTACCAGACCCCCTGAAACATCTGGGAACATCTGGGCCGGACAGCCCGGGACATAAATCGAAAGAGCTATCAACGAAATGACTTCCACCTCCAACGTCAACATCGCCCGCATGGAACGCCTGGCGCCGCCGGACGACTACACAACGGAACTCCCGATCCCGCCGGAATCAGCGGCCCTCGTGGCGCGCGTCCGGGGTGAAATACAGGACATCCTCGCCGGGAAGGATGACCGCATGGTAATGCTGGTCGGGCCGTGCTCCATCCACGACGAGCAGGCCGGGCTGGAGTACGCCGGGAAGCTGGCGGAACTCGCCCGGCGAGTCAGTGATCGCATCCTGATCGTGATGCGCGTCTACTTCGAGAAGCCCCGGACCACGGTGGGATGGAAGGGGCTGATCAACGACCCGAACCTGAACGGCACCTTTGACGTTGCGATGGGGCTTCGCCGCGCCCGCAAGTTCCTGTTACAGGTCTCCGAGCTTGGCCTGCCGTCCGGAACCGAGTTCCTTGACCCGTTCACCCCGCAGTACATGGCGGACCTGGTCTCATGGGGCGCCATCGGCGCACGCACGACCGAAAGCCAGACGCACCGCCAGATGGCGAGCGGGTTGAGCATGCCGATCGGGTTCAAAAACGGTACCGGTGGCACGCTCCAGATAGCCGTCGACGCCCTGGTTGCGGCACAGTCCCCGC
>JADFQR010000197.1 GCA_022561735.1 Chloroflexota bacterium
CGCCCGCCGTTTCCTGACCACCGAACTGGGGGGGCCGAGGCCAACGATCACGGTGACCCAGATCGCGAAGCACCTGAGCCAGAACCTCGGGATGGTCCGAAAAGCGTGCTCCGCGCTCGAAGCGCGCGGCATGATCACCAGCGCGTGGTCGTCGCTTCAACACAAGGACCCGCGCTATGTGATCACGTCTGAGGGCATCGAGGCCGATAGCGCAAACGCACCCTCGGTACGCGATAACTTGCTCGGCCCGGTCTACTCCACGGTGGCCAGCACCTGGAAATCGTGCCTCAGTCTCAACGTCCAGGGAACCTCGGTCTCAATCCGCAGGAGCGGAAGGACGACCGAGGACCTCACGATGTTCGTGCTTGTATCGGGCCAGGCGGAGGGCAGCATCTCGTTTGGTCTCGATATCGCGGTTCTCAAAAAATTGCTGAAGCGTCTGCATGACAGGTCACCGGTCGGGCGGGCGAAAGGCGACCCGAGACGCCCGCTGGCAGCGCTGGTCAACCGGATGATGGAGGGCTTCAACCGGGAGATAGCCGCTTCCGGCTATGACATCAAACTCTCAAAGCCGTACGTCCTCTGGGGAAAGGGAAGGCAGCTCGGGCCACGAAAGTCACCTCACGCCGTGATCTCTCTTACGAGTGAACTTGGCCCGATGTCTGTGCGCCTGAATTTCCGGGATACGCCCGTCGCGCCCTGAAAGACGGCCCCGGCCGATCGAATCTCGCCCGCCCGCGGGCCGACAGGCAGCCACTTGATCGCACTGCCCCCGCGATCGTCCTCCACGGCATAGAATCCCGGCGCTGGCCAACGCCGTATTGCCAGCGCCGCATCGCCAGCACCGTATGGGAGGACAGGGCAAATTGAAGATCAAGTCCGTTCGCGCCGTAGAGATTGACATCACGCCGCAGATCAAGACGAAGCCCCGTGTCCCGAAACAACCCGGTGACGGCTTCATAAGTCCCATGCGTCGATACCCGGAATTGACACGGGCGGACTGGTCGGCCAACTGGAAGCGAACGGCATGTGTCGTCACGGCGGAGGATGGGACCTGGGGTTTCGGGATGACCCTGCACAGCGGCCCGACGATCAGGATCATCAACGACCACCTCGCAGGCGTGATCGAGGGTGAGAACTGCATGGCCACGGAGCGGCTGTGGGACGTGATGCAACGAGCCGCCTCGCCGTACAGCAGCGCCGGACTGGCAAGCTTCGCCATCAGCGCGGTCGACAACGCCCTGTGGGACCTGAAGGGCAAGATCCTGGGACGGCCCGTTTACGAGCTGCTCGGCGGTCCGCAAAAAGAGAAAATATTCTGTTACGCCAGCAACACGGACATCTCTTACGGCACCGGGCACAGCATCGACTGGTTCCTTGAGTTGGGGTTCAAGGCGGTGAAGCTGTTCATGCGCGCAGGGCCGGAGGACGGGCTTGACGGCATCAGGCGCACCGAGGAACTGGTCGCAGCGACCCGTGAACAGGTCGGCGACGATGTGGAGATCGCGGTCGACGCATGGATGTCGTTCAACACCGATTACGCGGTGCGAATATGCGAGGCGCTCAGGCCGTACCGGATCAAGTGGCTTGAGGATTACCTGATCCCGGAGGACATGGACAGCTACTTCCGGGTCCGTGAGCGGGTGCCGTACCAGACGCTTGCGACCGGCGAGCACTGGTACTCGATTCATCCGTTCGCCCTGGCGGCTACTCACGGGCTGGTCGATATCTTCCAGCCGGACCTGTCCTGGGTGGGAGGGATGACGGCCGGCGTCAAGATCTGCCACCTCGCCGAGGCGCATGGCATCACGGTCATCCCCCACGCCAGCACCAACTACCCGTGGGGTCAGCACCTCGCGTACGCCATGCCGGCGGTCATGTGGGCCGAGCGCTCCGAGGGCGTCGCCCCTCCCGGGGTTCCGCTGGAGGAGATGGTGACGCTCCCGGGCACGCCGATCATCAAGGACGGCTACCTGACGCCGTCAGACGCGCCGGGTTTCGGCCTCGAGATCAACCTGGAGTGGCTTGAGGAACGGGCCGGCTAGCACCGGGGCTTATTTTGGGCCTCAGGTTTGACGGGTCACGTTGCCGCTTCCCGGAGCCCGGACATCCCGGCCCGTCAGTCGTGATGGGACGCCATGCCGACTTCCACGAAGTGCGAACCGAGAAGGAATAGCGTCACCCCGGAGGCGGTGAGGGTGACGCTGTTCGACCTCGCAGGATGGCCCGAACGTAACCCTGTTCATCGTCGAGACAAGGGGCAGGGCGATCCTCGGAGAAACCGTCACCGTGAGCGTCAGGTTGGCCGGCGACCTGGTGTCGGACGTCTTTAGCCGCAACCGATATGTCCCCTGGAAAGGCGGCTGGGAGGACCGGCGTCCCGGATAGGCGGTTGTTGTACCCTCCGGGCGGCAGCGTTTTGAGAGGGCGCATCGGCTCGCCGCCCGAGCCGGCCGGGTGAACTGCGAACCACCGGAACATCACGGGGAATCACCAGGAACAAGGCAAGTTTGTTGACTCAAGAAAAACGGAAGCCCAACATCATCCTGATCATGTCCGACGACCTCGGGTACGAGGTGATCGGGGCGGACGGTGGAACGTCATACAGGACCCCGGTGCTTGACGGCATGGCGCAAACCGGGATGCGTTTCGAGAACGCCCACGTGATGCCGCTCTGCACGCCGACGCGCGTCTCGCTCATGACCGGCAAATACAACTTCCGGAACTACATCGGCTTCGGGTTGATAAAGCCTGACGAAATCACCTTCGGCCACCTGATGTCGGACGCCGGATACAAGACCTGCCTCTCCGGCAAGTGGCAGCTTTACTCGTACAACCCGCCGGACGAGTTCCCGGAGTGGCGTTCAAAAGGCCAGCGAATCGAGGACGCGGGGTTCGACGAGTACTGCGTGTGGCACGCGCATCACACGGAGGAAAAGGGGTCCCGTTACAAGAACCCGGTCATTTATCAGAACGGCGAGTACCTGGACGATACGGAGGGCAAGTACGGCGACGACGTGTTCGCCGACTACATCCTGGATTTCATGGAGCGGAATCAAGACGACCCGTTCTTCGTCTACTTCCCGATGACGGCCACGCACCGGCCGCTGGAGCCGACACCGGACAGCCCGGAGTATGACGACTTTGACCCGCCGTCAAATAAAACGCTCGGCGGCCGGACATGGAAGGAGCTCGAGGGCTGGCCGGACGACGCAAAGTTCTACCGGGACATGGTGGAGTACCACGACAAGGTGATCGGACGGCTGATCGACGGGCTGGAGAGGCTCGGGCTGCGGGAGGATACGCTCATCATCTACGTTGGCGACAACGGCTCGCCGACCGAGATCTGCTCGATGGTGCACGAGCACGGGGAGGTGTGCGGCGGAAAGGGGATGACGAACGATCGTGGGACGCACGTGCCGCTCATATGCAACTGGCCTGGCACCATCCCTGCATCCGTCGTCCAGAGTGACCTGGTCGATGTGTCCGACTTCCTCCCGACGATGTTCGAGGCAGCCGGGATCGAGGTCCCGGAGGGCTACATCGTGGCCGGCCGGTCGTTCTACCCGCAGTTGAGCGGGGAGGAAGGCAGCCCGCGTGACTG
>JADFQR010000198.1 GCA_022561735.1 Chloroflexota bacterium
GACGGAGCCGCGGGCGGTGATGTCCGAGTTCGGGTTGGAGCTTGAAGAAGACGTGGAGGTGCGGGTGGTGGACAGCAACTCGGAACTCAGGTTTCTCGTGCTCCCGCGCCGGCCGGCCGGCACCGAGGGTTGGAGCGAGGAGCGGCTGGCCACACTGGTGACGCGCGACAGCATGATCGGCGTATCAGCCCCGCTGTCGCCGGACTCGGTCCAAAATTGAGCGATAAGGCCCGGCTCAAATGACCGTCGCTTTGCGACCGATGACGGGGGCCGACCTGGCACGCGCCGCGGGCTTGTTTGTAGAGCGACACCGGGAACGGCGGGCGGCGAATCCGCTTTACCCCGACAGCCTGGATTCCACAGCAACCGTTGAGGCTCTTCTCGAGGGGTGGCTTTCAACCGGCGAGGGCATCGTCGCCGAGCAAAGCGGGGATCTCGCCGGGTACCTGGTGGGCCGTGTGATAAGCGGTCTCGGCGGGGTCCAGATGTCTTTCATGCCCGAGTGGGCGCACGCGACGCGGGCCGACGCCGGTGCGGCGACATTCTCCACCTTGTACAGGGAGTGGTGCCGATTACCCGGGCGGCCCGAAACGACGCTCCACACGGTGGTTGTTTTCGCGGACGACGCGCCGTCCCACGACGACCTCGTGCGGACCGGGTTCGGACGCCATCTGATCGATGGCGGCCGGGAGGTTGGCGCGGTTGAGCCGGTTGACCTACGGCTGCGGGATCGCCCGGGCGTAGATGTCTCACGGCCAACTCTCAAAGAGCTCGACCGGGTAAACGAGATGGAGGCGGAGCTGAACGCCCACCTGAACTCGGCGCCGATCTTCCGTCCAGAGACGCCCGGCGGCGGCCATGTGTACGACCGGACGTGGATCGAAAGGCCGTCAAAGGGTCTGTGGGTGAGTCGATCCGGGGGCGAGATAACGGGCTTCATGAGCGCCGAGTGCGGGGCGCAGGAGCCAGAGTCCCTCATGTCTCCGCCTGTGCCGCACATCACGGGCGCGTTCCTATCGCAGGATCATCGCGGGTCCGGCGCAGCGAACGCCCTTCTCGGCGCGTTGCTCGGGTGGGCCGCCGAGTCCGGATGGAAATCCTGCACGGTGGATTTCGAGACCTCGAATCCTGAGGGGGCGGCGTTCTGGCTCGGTCCCGCCGGGTTCGAGCCGTTGCTGTACACAATGGCGCGCAGGTTGGACCCGCGGTACGCCAGCACCGCATAGGAATCAGGTGATTGGCCCGCGGCTCCGTCGCGAATCTCTAGAAACGGACACGCTATCTTCCGTCTTCCCGAGCGAAGCCGAGGGATGTACACCGGGAGGGTGTCCGGCGGACGAATACCGATTTCGCCGAACCCTGGACCTCCCTCACCCCGGCCCTCTCCCACCGGGAGAGGGGGAGATCGACCCCCTACGACGCATCGCTTGACAGTCGCGGGGTATGCTGCGTTCCCGCCCGACCGGGCAGCGCCTAACAACCCATTGAGGATCACCCAAAAATGACCACGGTCGTCCTGTGCATCGACGGTTTCGACCCCGAGTACCTTGAGGCATGCGAGACGCCGAACCTGCGGGCGCTGGCCAGAAACGGCTTCCTGAAGACCGGCGAGAGCATGATGCCCTCGGTCACCAACGTGAACAACGTGTCGCTGGTGACGGCCAACTACCCGGAGGTCCACGGCATCAGCTCCAACTACCGGCTGGTGCGCGAGACGGGCGAGGAGGTGTACATGGAGTCCGGCGAGTACATCCTCGCCGAGACCCTGTTCCAGCGGGCGGCGCGACTCGGAAAACGGTCGGTGATGGTGACGTCAAAGGACAAGTTGCGCACGCTGCTGTCTGACGGAGCGACGGTGCATGCATCATCGGAACAGCCGCCTGACTGGGTGGTTGAAGGGGTCGGCGAGCCGCCGCACATCTACTCGCTTGAGGTGAACGGCTGGGCGGTGCGGGCGGGCAATTTCATCATGTCGCAGGCGGATGAGCCGTACGACGTGGTGTACATCACGACCACCGACTACGCGATGCACACCTACGCGCCGGACGAGCCGGAGTCACAGGAACATATGACGATCCTGGACAACGCCATCGGCGACCTCGTGGAGGCTCATCCCGGCGTCACGCTACTGCTGACGGCAGACCACGGCATGTCCCGGAAGACACGGATGGTGGACCTCAAGGCAACCCTGGGCAGGTACGGGATTTCAGCCAACCCGGTGCCGATCATCAAGGACCGGTACACGGCGCACCACTCCAACCTGGGCGGCTGCATATTCGTCTACCTGGACGATCCCTCACAGGTCAGTGAAGCGCTCAAAATCCTGCGCGGAACCGACGGCGTGGAGGAGGCGTTAGAACGGTCCGAAGCGGCATCAAAGTACCGGCTGTACTTTGACCGGCTGGGTGACATCGTCGTTAACGCGGAGCCTGACGCCGTGTTCGGGGACCCGTCAGAGATCGATATGCCGCCGCGATTGCGATCGCACGCATCGGTTCACGAACGGGCGATTCCGCTGCTTGGTTACAACGGGGATTTCGACGGGTTCAGGTTTGAGCAGAACCTGGATATCGGGCGTTACATCTTTGAGAAGGTGCTGCCGGAAGTCGCACCGTAGCGGCGTATCGCGTTACGCCCGGCCGGACGCGTTGCCGCGGCCTGTAACCACCCCCGAACCACCGCCTGAATGAGGAGGGGGACGTCTTACGTCTCTTCCCTGACGGGGTCCAATCGCTCTGAATCAGCGGCGCGTGATATCGCTGATCGAAACGCCGTTCAGGCATACGGCGCTATTCCCGGCGGATCACCGGCCCATCCGGTACGCCCGGAACGTCGGGCTGACCAGCCAGATGATCGCCGTGACGATCCCGGTCCCGATCACGCCGACCATCATCGCTGACTCCGGTCCGATAGCTGCGACGAGCGCGCCGAACACGAGTCCTCCCGCCGGGAAGAAACCCCATGCCATCTCGTAGACACCGAAGATCCGCCCACGCATTTCGTCATCAACCCGTGTCTGGATAGCCACCGTGCCCAGCGTGATGTGGATGGCGTTGACGGTGCCTGCGACGGTAGCGAACACGATGGATGCGGTGAGCATCGTCGACAGGCTGAACCCGCCGATCGCCACCACCGTTATGGCGTTCGTGGCCAGCATCCAGAGGCCGGCCCGGCGCACGTTACCGGGCCCGCCAAGCCACAACGCCCCGGCCACCGCGCCGATGCCCGTCCCGGTGAGGATTGCGCCCTGCTCAACAGATCCCCCGCCAAGCACGTCCGCTGCGAACACCGGGGCCAGGTAGACGAACCCGCCGAGGAACACGGCGTTGACGGCCGTGAATACCATGACGATCACCACCACACGATCAGCCCGGAGCTTCTCAAGAGCGTCCGAGATGCCTTCCCAGATCGGCGGGTGCCGTTCCTCAATGTGCTGCACCGGATGGAGCGACAGCAGCAACAAGGCGGAGATGATGAACACGATCGCTCCGAGCACGAATGCGCCCTCTGCACCGGCGGTCGCAAGTAGCAGGCCTCCCATGATCGGGGCGGTGACGCGGGGGATGTGGAACGCGGGCTGATCGAAAGAGAC
>JADFQR010000008.1 GCA_022561735.1 Chloroflexota bacterium
CCAGTAGAGCAAACCACCGGTGCAATCAGTAACAGGAACAGTGAAGTGCCCCTCACCGACCCGATAGCAGATATGTTGACCCGGGTTCGCAATGCGGTCCAGGTCAGGCATGACGACGTTCTCGTCCCCGCCTCCAAGTCAAAGCGGGCCCTCGCCCGGTTGTTGCAGCGTGAGGGTTTCATCTCCTCTGTGGAAATCCAGGAAGCAGAGGACAAGAAACAGCCGATGATGAAGCTGGGCCTTAAGTATTACGAGGACGACACCCCGGTCATCAGCGGGCTGAAGCGGGTCAGTAAACCCGGCCTCCGGGTGTATGTGGGCCGACGCGAGATTCCCCGTTACTACGGCGGGATCGGCGTCTCGTTCCTTTCGACGTCCGCCGGGGTGATGACCGGGCGCGACGCATGGCGGCGCGGCATCGGCGGCGAGCTCTTGTTCTACGTCTGGTAGCGGCTGGAGTACGCAACGATGAGCAGAATCGGTTATTCCCCTATCTCCGTGCCAACCGGCGTCGATGTCAAGATTGACGGAGCGGCGGTCACGGTAAAAGGCAAGAACGGCGAACTCAACACAGAGTTTCACCGTGATATGTCTATCGCCCTGGAAGACAACGTCCTCAGGGTGACCCGCCCTTCAGACAATCAACAGCACCGCGCCCTGCACGGCCTGACGCGTTCCCTCCTGAACAACATGATCATCGGGGTTTCAGAGGGGTTTGAGCGTTCACTGGAACTTGTGGGAACCGGATACCGGGTTCAGCAGAACGGCAAGGGTCTCACGTTCCAGCTAGGGTTCAGCCACCCGGTTGAAATCGAACCGTTGAAAGGCGTCACGCTGGTAGTGGACGGCCAGACACGCGTCGTCGTAAAAGGCGCTGACAAGCAGGCTGTCGGCCAGCAGGCGGCGGTCATCCGCAAACTTCGACCACCGAACGCTTACACCGGCAAGGGTGTGCGTTACTCGGGAGAACGGATTCACCTCAAGCCCGGCAAAAGCGCCGCCAGGGCGGAATAGTCAAAATGGCATACAAGAAGTTCCACCAGTCAAGGCGAGAGATGCGCCACACCCGGCTGCGCAAAAAGCTGGCCGGTACGCAAGAGCGACCGCGACTTGCCGTGTTTCGCAGCAACCACCACATCTACGCCCAGTTGATCGACGATGGGGCCGGGCGCACGCTCGTCGCTGCGTCCACGCTCGATCCGGATCTCAAGGATCAGTTGCCCTCCAGCGGCAAGATAGACAGCGCAACCGTTGTCGGCACATCGATAGCAAAAAAGGCGAAGGACGCCGGAGTCACGCGCGTGGTATTCGACCGCGGCGGCTACGCGTACCACGGCCGTGTGAAGGCGCTTGCCGAAGCGGCGCGCGAAGTTGGTCTGGAGTTTTAGATGACCCAGCAGAGAAGGTCGGGTGGACCACCCGGCAGATCCGGCGGCCGAGGTGGACGCCCAGGTGGCCCAGGTGGCCAGGGCGGTCCCGGTGGCCCCGGTGATCGGGGTCGAGGACCCGGAGACCGTGGTCGCGGACGTGGGCCCCGGCGCGACAGGCCACAGGATCGTGACGATTCAGGCTTTGAAGAGCGCGTAATCAAGATTCGCCGCGTCTCAAAAGTCGTCAAGGGCGGTCGCCACCTGAGCTTCAATGCGCTTGTGGTAGTCGGTGACGGCGAGGGCAAGGTGGGGATGAACCTTGGCAAGGCCAAGGCGGTCCCGGACGCTGTCCGTAAGGGGACCGCGGGCGCTCGCCGGGAGATGAAGTCCGTGGTGCTCTCCGGGACCACGCTTCCGCACGAGATACAGGCCAAGTTTGGCGCCGCCAAGGTGCTGCTCAGGCCAGCAGCGCCCGGCACCGGCATCATCGCCGGAGGTGGGGTACGCGCCGTCATGGAAGTAGTTGGCATCAAAGATGTGCTGTCGAAGACGTTCGGCTCTAACAACACGCTCAACATAGTACGGGCCACATTGCTCGCGCTCAGCAAGCTGCGCGACCCGAAAACCGAGGTCGCCCGGCGGATGGGCACCACCGTTACGGCCAACGTTCCACAGCCCGACCCGGTCGCAGTTGCGGTCGCGTCGGCGGCGAACGAGGAGTAGGGTCAATGGGAGACCTGCGCATCACGCAGATCAAAAGCAAGATCGGCTTCCCGGAAGACCAGAGGGCGACGCTGCGATCGCTCGGGCTTCGGAAGATCCGCCAGCAAGTCATCCGGCCAGACAATCCCGCCGTCCGCGGAATGGTCCACAAGATCCGGCATCTCATAACCGTGGAAGAAATCGAGTAGAAAAACGCTTCTCGATTCAGACGATTGCAGGTAATTTAGACGAATGGGACTACACGAGCTCAAACCGGCCCCCGGTTCCGTCCGCCCTCGCAGGCGCGTCGGACGCGGCGATGGCAGCGGACGCGGCACCTACTCTGGCCGCGGCTCCGGAGGCCAGAAGCAACAGACGAGCATAAAGCCGTATTTTGAAGGCGGTCAGCTACCGCTTGTGAAGCGCCTGCCTTACATGAGGGGCTTCAACAACAAATGGCGGACCGAGTACGTCCCGGTCAACGTGTCACGTCTGGACGTGTTCGAGGACAACGCAGAGATCGGCCCGGCGGAGCTTGCGTCCTCTGGAATCATCACGAAATCCGGTGAGAAGATCAAAATCCTGGGTGACGGAGAGATAAGCACTCCACTCAAGATCAGTGCACACGGATTCAGTAAATCTGCACGGGCAAAAATCGAAGCGGCCGGCGGCAGCGTAGTCGTACTCAATTAGTTGTCGCTTACTTCAATGAATATGCGCGGATGAAGGAACTTCGTTGATCAGAGAAGCGCAAGCACAGCGATCGGAATCCAGTCGGCCCGCCTTACTTCAGGCGATCATCGATTCGATGCGGATACCGGACCTCCGGTTCCGCATCCTGTTCACGTTGGCGATCCTGATCGTGTTCCGGTTCACCGCGCATCTTCCGGTGCCGGGCGTAGACCGTGACGCGCTTGCGGCTGCTTTCGACGCCAGCCCGTTGCTCGGCTTCCTTGACCTGTTCAGCGGCGGCGCGCTACGAAACCTCAGCGTAGCGGCGCTCGGCGTCTACCCGTACATCACGGCGTCCATCATCATCCAGATCATGACGCCGCTCATTCCCTCGCTGAAACAACTGGCGTCGGAAGGGCAGTACGGTCGCCAGAAGATCAACCAGCTCACGCACTACATCACCGTCCCGATCGCCATCCTCCAGGGTTACGGCCAGTTGAACCTGCTGCAGAGCGGCGGACTGGGCGGGGTCGCTGGCGGCGCAATTGGCGGCATCGGCCTTGGCAGTGGTGAACTGCTCGGGACGCTTGCCATCCTCAGTGCGTTTGTCGCCGGCACTCTGTTCTTAGTCTGGCTTGGCGAATTAATTACGGAAAAAGGGATCGGCAACGGCATTTCGCTGATCATCTTTGCCGGAATTGTGTCTACATTGCCGCAGGTCATAGGGCAGGGCGCGCTCATCAGAGATCAGGGGTTCCAGTTACTGTTACTAGCAGCGATCGCGCTGGCAATGGTCTACTTGATCGTCATATTCAACGAAGCGCAGCGCAGAGTTCCTGTGCAGTACGGACGTAACATCTTCCGTGGCGGCCGTATGTACCGTCAGGCCGGCGCGACCCATATACCGTTACGCGTCAATTCCGCGGGCATGATTCCGCTGATATTCGCGTTCTCTATCCTGATCCTTCCACCAACCCTGGCCAGCTATTTTGCTGATCCAGCCAGCGATGGAATCGTCGCGAATTTATCAACTTTCTTCACCAACGCGTTAAGTCCTACCAGCCTGTTCTACTGGGTGCTGGTGTTTGTTCTGGTGGTGGTGTTCACGTTCTTCTACGCGCTTGTCACGTTCAATCAGCAGAACCTGGCCGAGAACTTACAGAAGAACGGCGGTTTCGTACCCGGGATCAGGCCGGGTAAGCCGACGCACGATTACCTGATGCGCGTCATCTTCCGGATCACGTGGGGCGGCGCCATCTTCCTCGGGTTCATCGCGATCATGCCGTACCTGGCGGGCCAGATCACAAGCGTGTCCGCTTCCACGAGTATCGTCAGCGCGACCAGTCTTCTGATTATGGTCGGAGTGGCGCTCGACACCATGCGGCAACTTGAGGCCCAGTTGTTGATGCGTAACTACGAAGGCTTCATCCGTTAGCCCGGTCTGACCGTCCGGAGGCATTTACAGACATTGCTCATCGTATTTCTTGGCGCGCCCGGCGCAGGGAAGGGAACCCAGGCCAAGTCGCTCGCAGCGAAGAAAGACCTGACCCACCTGGCGACGGGAGACATGCTCCGCGCTGAGGTGGCTGCCGGGACCGAGCTGGGCTTGATGGCCAGGGGGTTCATGCACCGTGGGGACCTGGTACCGGACGATGTGATGATCGGGATGATAAAAGGCCGTATCGAGAGCCCGGAATCGGCCGGGGTCCTGCTTGACGGGTTCCCGCGTACCGTGGCGCAAGCCCTGGCGTTAGATGAGGCCCTTGGCGCCGTCGGCGCAAGCGTTGACCGTGCGATCTACTTCGAGGTGTCCAGGGAAGAACTGGTACGACGGCTGGCCGGGCGGGCGACCTGCCCGGAATGCCAGCGCGCCTACCATGACACGTTCCATCCACCTCAAAAAGGTGATAAATGCGACGATTGCGACGCGGAACTCGTCCGGCGCGAAGACGACAGACCAGAGGCGGTTCTCAACCGTCTTGATGTTTACGGAAAGCAAACAACTCCGGTACTGGACCATTACAGGGCTGTCGGCAAGCTCGTTGAAGTCAACGGCGAGCAGTCGATCGATGCCGTACAGGAAGACCTGATAGCCGCGGTTGGCTAGCCCGTCACGTGCGGCGAATTCCAGCTTCGGCTATAATCTCCGAGAGTATTCTTGAACCTCAGCTCAACGCTCAACTCAGAATCGGATCCAATGTTCCGGGTGCCGACGATAAAGTCCGCCCGGGAATTGGTGTCGATGCGCGCCGCTGGGCGAGTTGTCGCGGAGGTGATAGATCGGCTCAAGGAAATCCTCGAACCGGGGGTGACTACGGGCTACCTGGACAGGGAAGCTCGGAAAGTGATCAGCGATCGGGGTGCAGAACCGTCGTTCCTGGGGTACGCACCGGCCCCGGGAGGGGTTCCGTTCCCGGGTGTGATCTGCACATCCTTGAACGAGGAAATTGTCCATGGGATTCCGGGCGAGCGGATAATCCAGGACGGTGACCTGGTGAAGCTAGACGTCGGCGCAATTGTTGACGGCTTCCATGGTGATTCAGCGGTAACGCTGATCGCCGGTGATGGGAATCCGGAGTCGCGAAAGCTCGTCGAGGTCACTCGGGGGGCTCTGGAAAAGGGGATTCTGGCCGCGAAACCCGGGGCCAGGGTGGGCGACATATCTGCGGCAGTGGAGGGTTTCGCGAGGCCGCAAGGCTACGAACTGGTCAAGGAGTACACCGGACACGGAATTGGCCGGCGGTTGCATGAGGCGCCGCAAATCCCGAACGTAGGACCGGGCGGCCAGGGCCTCCAACTCCGCGCCGGGATGGTTATCTGTATAGAGCCGATGGTCAATATCGGCACATGGAGGACCGAGGTCCTCGACGACTCCTGGACGGTGGTGACGGCAGACCGGAAGCTCTCAGCACATTTTGAACACACCCTTGCGATCACATCCGATGGTCCCGAGATTTTGACGGCCCTTTAACGACCGCACGGAAGCGGCCTGGCTGGAAACGGAGAACATTTGGCAAAGAAGGAAGGCATCGAGGTAGAGGGGACGGTCATGGAAGCTCTCCCCAACGCGAACTTCCGCGTGGAGCTGCCGACCGGGCACAAGGTACTGGCGCACGCGTCTGGAAAGATCCGGTTGAACTTCATCCGGGTGCTCCCGGGGGACAAGGTGCTGGTGGAGCTCTCCCCTTACGACCTCACTCGTGGCCGGATCACCTACCGGTTCAAGTAAGACCGCCCGGCGCGTAGTCGCCGGGGTCATCCGGTTCAGGATCCTCAGGTCAGGTTCAAAGAAATGAAAGTAAGAGCATCCGTGAAGCGCCGGTGCGCCAATTGCAAGGTGATCCGACGCAAGGGAACGGTACGCGTGCTGTGCAGCAACGGACGGCACAAGCAACGCCAGGGCTAGTTCATCCTCAGCCGGTTTTTTCCGGCGGGCTTTTGATTTAAGGAAACTCACATGGCACTCGTCGCTGGAGTGAACATACCGGACAATAAGCGGGTCGAGATCGCGCTGCAGACCGTTTACGGTGTTGGCCCAACCGTGGCCAAACGCGTCGTGGAAGAATCTGCCCTCGTCGGCAATCCGCGTGTACGTGAACTCAGCGAGGAAGAGTTGAACCGCCTCCGCGGCGCTCTTGATCGCAGCGGAGCGATTATCGAGGGAGACCTCCGGCGAGAGGTCCAGATGAACGTCCGCCGGTTGATCGATATTGGAAGTTACCGCGGTCTCCGCCACCGGCGCGGCCTGCCCGTACGGGGACAGCGCACGAAAACTAACGCCAGGACCAAGCGTGGTCGGCGGCGGGCAATCGCCAACAGGAAGAAAGTCACCCAGTAGACCGTTCGTTGTGGTCCGTTCTGCGCTGACCGGACCCCTGGAAGCGCCGTCATCATCATGACGGCGAGGTCGTAGATTCATCCGCCCGGAGGCGGTTCCAAAGTAAAGAATGCCGAGAAGAGTTCGCACGCGACGTCGTGAGAGAAAGTTCGTCCCTCAGGGGCACGCTTTCATTTCCGCCACGTTCAACAACACCATCGTGACATTGACCGAGCCTAACGGCGACGTTCTTTCATGGGCGAGCGCCGGGACCGTCGGGTTCCGAGGCTCACGTAAGGGAACCGCATTCGCAGCGCAGCGCGCCGGTGAGGCCGCCGCCCGCAAGGCGATGGACCACGGACTGCGCACCGTTGATGTGATGGTCAAGGGCCCGGGATCCGGCCGAGAAGCGGCGATCCGGTCTTTGCAGTCCACTGGTCTGCGCATCACGAGCATTAAAGACGTAACGCCGGTACCCCATAACGGATGCCGGCCGCCGAAGAAACGCCGGGTTTAGCCCCCGGCGGCGCCGAGCGTTCCATCGTGACGATGGCGCGCTTTCAAAGGCAGGGCCTGGAATTCACCGTTCACATCCGGCTCCGCCCCAGCACGCCCATACAGGGCGAAAGGATTCATCAGGCTTAAATGGCGAGGTATAACGGCCCGGTTTGCAGGCTTTGCAGGCGGGTGGGAGAGAAGCTTTTCCTCAAGGGTGAGCGCTGCTACACGCCGCGCTGCGCCGTAGACAAGCGCAGGTCGCCCCCGGGCGAGCAGGCCGCCAACGCAGGATTCCAGCGACGCCGCAGGATTTCAGAACACGGCACGCAGCTGCGGGAGAAACAAAAGGCTCGATACACGTATGGCACGCTCGAGCGCCAGTTCCGCAACTACATGAAAGAGGCGTCACGTTCCTCCGGTGTAACCGGTGAGCGGTTGATGCAACTCCTTGAACGAAGGCTGGACAATGTCGTGTACCGGCTCGCCTTTGGCGATTCCCGGAGCCAGGCGCGGCAACTGGTCAATCACGGTCACCTCCAGGTGAACGGGCGGCGGGTGGACATCCCTTCGTTCCTGGTGAAACCCGGAGATGTGATCTCCTGGCGTGAGCAGTCACGTTCCAATCAATTCTTTAAGACGATGAAAGAGACCTTGCCAAAGCGCTCGGTTCCAGGCTGGCTACAGCTGAACGCCGAGAACGCCACAGGCACGGTCGCAGCGCTGCCCGACCCGTCCGAGATCGACACCAAAGTCGACACCCGGATGATCGTCGAGTTCTACTCCAGGCGCTAAGGGGTCTCCTCGATGCTGGACAATCTGTACTCGCTTCCGACAACCGAAGAGCTTCAACCCCCGGCTCCCGAGATCCCGCCGCTCGCCATCACGATCATCGAGATGGACGACACCTACGGGAAGTTCTCGGCTGAGCCTCTTGAGCGGGGTTGGGCGACAACGCTCGGCAACTCTCTCCGGCGCGTGCTTTTGAGCTCGCTGCCCGGTACGGCCGTTTCCTGGGTAAAGATCGACGGGGTGCTCCACGAGTACTCCACGATGCCCCATGTGAAGGAAGAGGTCACCGAGCTCTTGATGAACATCAAGAGCATGCGTCTCCGATCGCTCGCCGATCGCCCGGGCCGTCTACGGCTTGAGGTGGACGGTGAAGGTGAGGTGAGGGCCGGTGATGTCATGGCGTCATCGGATTTCGAGATCGTCAACCCGGAGCTTCACCTCATGTCGCTTGACTCGCCAGAAGCGCGCGTCTCGATCGAGATGAATGTCGAGCAGGGCACGGGCTACGTTCCCGCCGCACACGAGACCGGCCTTCCGATCGGCGTGCTCCCGGTGGACGCCGTGTTCACGCCGGTACGCAAGTCCGGCTTCAAAGTAGAGGCCACACGGGTCGGCCAGAAAACCGATCTTGAACGGCTGGTGATCGAAGTATGGACCGACGCCACGCTGACGCCGATGGAGGCGATACGCGCCGCCGCGTCACAGCTGATTGACAGGTTCCACCTCTTCGCTCATCTGGAAATAGAGCCGGGGCCGGACGCACCACAGGCCGGAGACGTAGATCCCGGGATCTACACCACGCCCGTGGAGACGCTTGACCTCTCAGCGCGCACCCTCAACTGCCTCAAGCGAGCCGGGATCCACCGGGTTGGTGAAGTGCTTGAGATGCCGCGCCGGGACCTGCTCAAGATCAGGAACTTCGGCCAGAAGTCTCTCGACGAGCTGTATGAACGGCTTGAGGAAAAGGGGTTCTGGTCACCTGAAGGGACTACCGAGGACACGGAAACGTCTGAGGAGGCCTCCGGTGAAGAGAGCCAGGAAGAGATCGTCACGGTAAGCGCCGGGGAGACGGAAGATGAGGCATAAGGTCTCGGGCCGGGCGTTTGGACGTCCCGGCCACATCCGGCGTGCCATGTTTCGCAGCATGGTGACCGACCTGCTTCGCCACGGTCGTATCAAGACGACGCTGCAGAAGGCCAAGGAGTCACGAATCTTTGCCGAGCGCATGATCACGCACGGCAAAAACGGTTCGCTCCACTCTCGCAGGCAGGCAGCGGCCTTCATTACAGACTCGTCTGTCGTGAAGCGGTTGTTTGACGAGATCGCACCGGAGTTCAAGGACCGCCAGGGCGGTTACACCCGCGTGATCAGGCTCGGCCCGCGCAAGGGTGATGGCGCCGAGATGGTCATCCTGGAACTGGTTTCCTAGCCCGGACCCAAAGCCCCCGGCAATCCCCGAGTTTTCAGGGGCAATCGGGGGCTTCAGATTTATCGATATGCGTATCGGGCTCGTAATTGAATATGACGGCACCGACCTGCATGGTTCACAGTTGCAGGCCCGGGTCCGGACAGTACAGGGAGAGATTGAAGCCGTCTTGCCGACGGTATTTGGGAGGCCGGTCCGGCTCAGCCTGGCCAGTCGCACAGATGCGGGCGTGCATGGGACGGGCCAGGTGGGCGCGTTCAATGTTGAGACAAACCTGGACGACCAGAAGATCCGGGACGCGCTGAATCATTACCTCCCTGACGATGTCGCAATCGTCTGCGCCTCCCGGGTTGCAGATGTTTTTGACCCGAGACGGGATGCTACGAGCAGGGAGTACAGATACACATTCAAAGATCGGCACGCTCGTTCGCCGTTTGCCCGGCACCGGACGGCACACGTCCGGCACCGGTTGAACGAGAAGGCGATGGACGAGGCCGCCGCCCGCCTGAAGGGTGAACACGATTTCGCGGCGTTTGCCGGTCCGGCAACTCCGACGGACGCGATCACCGTCAGGCGCGTGGAGCACACACAGGTCAACCGTGACGGTGACGAGGTCAAGTTCGATATCCGCGGAAATGCGTTCTTGCACCAGCAGGTACGGCGCATAGCGGGCGCTCTCGTCCGTGTGGGCCGCGATCAGATGGACTGCGATCAGTTCCAGGCGTTGATCGACCAGGCCGAACGTGGGCGAGCTAAAGACCTCGCCCCGGCACGCGGACTGTGTTTGACGAAGGTAAACTATCCAGGCGCAGATTTAAGCGGACTTCCCCGCGCCTCCAGAGATTGAGCAACATTCAGATGGTCACAAGGCTTAAGCCCTACAACCCGAGCGCCTCCGACCTTGAGGCTGACTGGCACGTAATCGATGCCGATGGCCAGGTACTTGGCCGTTTCACGACGAAGATCGCCGTATTGCTGATGGGCAAGCACAAGCCGGAATACGTTCCGCACTTGCTGAGCGGTGATTTCGTCGTCGTGATTAACGCCGAGAAGGTGAAGATCACCGGCAACAAGTCGACGCAGAAAGAGTACCTGAGGCACAGCCAGTACCCGGGTAATTTGAAGCGAATACCGTACGAGAGGATGCAGGAACGCCATCCAGATCGGATCATCCAGCACGCCGTAAAAGGGATGCTGCCGAAGACGAAACTGGGCGCCCGGATGTTGTCCCGGCTTAAGATCTATGCCGGACCGGAACACCCGCACGAGGCACAGATCACAGGCGCCGAAAAAGCGCGCTCCAAAAAAGGGGATGCCTAGTTGACCACGGAACAGCATTACTACTACGGCACGGGACGCCGAAAGAGCGCAGTCGCGCGTGTTCGCCTTTACGCGACGCCGGGCGGCATCACGGTCAACGGCCGGCCCGCCGAAGAGGCACTCCCAGCTGAGAAGATGATTCACGAGGCCACCGCACCGCTGCGCGCCTGTGATCTGCTGAACAATGTCACCGTTGTCGCCAAGATATCTGGCGGCGGCACATCCGGCCAATCAGGAGCGCTGGCGCACGGCATCGCACGAGCGCTCCTGGTCATGGACCCGAACCTGCGCGCTCCCCTGCGCGCCGGCGGACACCTGACGCGGGATGCCCGGGTCAAGGAGAGCAAGAAGTACGGCCTGAAGAAGGCCCGCAAGGCGCCGCAGTACACCAAGCGGTAAGCCGGCCTTTGGCGCTCCTGCCATGAAGACAACACCCCCGGTCCATTCCGGGGGTGTTTCGCGCTCGGGATTTCGTACTCGGAACACCCGCCTCGTCGCCCCGGTCCAGATCCGGCACCGGACCACAACGGTGTCAGTGGAGCTCTGCCGCCACGCAGCGTTCCAGCCGGGCGAGGTCGAGTTCAATCCACACCCTGGCAGCCGGTAACGCCGCGGCGATGGCCTCCGCAGCGCCGTCCGCCGTCAACGGGTCCACCTCGAACAGTGCAAGCGACCCTGCGCTATCCATGATGTCCGGAAGCATCAGCGCGAAACGACGGATCACGTCAAGCCCGTCCTTCCCGCCAAGCAGCGCCAGCTCCGGCTCCCGGCGCACCTCCTCCTCGGCCCGGGCCAGCGTGTCTGGCCGCACATATGGAAGGTTGGCGGTGACGATCTGGTATCGACGGCCCTTCAACGGCCCGGCAAGGTCACCCTCAAAAAACTCGATGCGGTCCGTGACACACATCCGCCGGGCGTTTGACCGCGCCACCTCTAATGCCTGTGGCGACAGATCGACTGCATCGACAAAAGAACCGTTGATCTCAGACGCCAGTGTGACCGCAATCGCTCCACTGCCCGTCCCGATGTCTGCGATCCGGAGGCCGGTCTCGAGGTCGCTATTGGCGGTCGCCCAACGGAGCGCCAGTTCGACCAGGAGTTCCGTCTCCGGCCGCGGGATCAACACGTCCGGCGTGACGGCAAACTCGCGACCGTAAAAACCGCGTCTGCCGGTTATGTACGCGAGAGGTTCCCGGTCCGCACGACGCCCGGCCAGCCGGTCGAGCGCCGTTTCAGCCTCCAACGGCACGGGATCGTTTAGCCCGGCGAACATCCGGGCCGCGTCGATCCCCAGGGCGTGTTGCAGGAGAAGCTCTGCCTCGAGCCTGTGCTCATGGATACCGGCGATGCTGAGCCGAGCGCGCGTCCGTTCCAGCAGTTCGCGCACGGAGCCGCCGGATTCGGCCACGGCGTCCGTCAGTCTCCGACGCCGACCGCCGCCAGCTTGCGGGCCTGCTCGTCCCTGAGCAGGGCGTCGACGAACTCGTCCAGGTCACCCTCGAGAAATCGTTGCAGGTTGTGGCTGGTCATGTTGATACGGTGATCGGTGACACGGCTCTGCGGGAAGTTATAAGTCCGTATCTTCTCGGACCGGTCCCCGGTGCCAACCTGCGCCCTGCGGTCTCCGGCGATCGCCTCCTGCTGCTCACGCAGTTGCAGATCCCACAGCCGAGCGCTCAACACGTTCATCGCGTGCTGGCGGTTCTGAAGCTGAGAGCGCTCTTTCTGAGACGTAACTACTAGCCCGGTCGCGAGGTGGGTCATGCGCACAGCCGTGGCGACTTTGTTCACGTTCTGACCACCGGCGCCACCGGAGTGGTAGATATCGATGCGGATATCTTCCGGCTTGATATCGATCTCCAGCTCGTCAGGCTTCGGCAGTACTGCCACGGTCGCCGTGGAGGTGTGGACGCGGCCCTGAGACTCGGTAGCGGGAACACGCTGGACGCGGTGTACACCGCTTTCGTACTTCAACCGGTTAAATGCGCCCGGTCCCTGGACCTCAAAGATCACTTCCTTGACGCCGCCTATGCCGGTCTCACTGATATCGACCAGTGTGACCTTACAGCGGATCGACTCGGCGTAACGCTGGTACATCCGGTAGAGCTCGGCTGCGAACAGGCCGGCCTCGTCTCCACCCGCTCCGGCCCGGATTTCCACGATCGCGTCCGCCTCGGCGGTCTCATCACGGGGCAGCAGAGCCAGCTCCAGTTCCCCGGTCAGGTGGACCTCCTCCGCCTCAAGCCGCTGGACCTCCTCACGCGCCATCGCCGCCAGATCAGCGTCCGCCTCGCCGGACAGCATCTCCCTGGCGCCTTCAAGTTCATCCGCCACCCGGCCGTGCCGCCCGGCAAGCTCCACGATGACCTGGAGTTGGGAGTACTCCTTGCCGAGCCGCCGGATAGCGTTGGGATCGGTCGCGATAGCCTGGTCGGACATCTCGCGTTCGACTTCGGAGTGACGATCTACGATCGCCTTTATCTTTTCAAGAGTAGATTCCAGCACGGATTCAGAGTATCACGGGGTAGTGCGGTTCCCGAATTGGAGGAGCCTCATTGGCCGTCGTCATCGCGCCGGCGCGCCAGCGCCGCTACGCTCCCCGGACAGCCCGCGCGATCGCCTCAACACTGAGTGCCACCCCGGCCTGTCCGGAATCCTCTTGCAGCGGCCTGAGGGAGCCTTCTCCGGACTCGATCTCACGGTCGCCGATGATCAGGGCGTAGCGAGCGTTGCAGGCGTTGCTGTACCGCATCTGGGCGCGCATGCTGCGGCCGTCCGGAGCAACCAGAACAACCAGTCCGTCCGCCCGCAACCCGGCGGCGAGCGATGCGCCGCGGCGTCCCGCATTATCGCC
>JADFQR010000199.1 GCA_022561735.1 Chloroflexota bacterium
TTGGACAGCGATTGGCTCGAACCGCCAATTCGTCCCGGGATGAGACACGGGATGATGGCGGACAGCAAACGACAAGGAGCATTGCGTGGCCGAAGCGCCGGAGCTGCCAGAGACCCTCACACCCTACCCGGTGGTGGCGAACATTGAGTTTGCCGAGGGGCCGATTTTCGACGACGACGGATACCTGTATTTCGTCAACTACGTCCGGCGCGGCACGCTGGGCAGGATGGCGCCACGCGGGCTGGTGGAGGCGTGGATCGATACAGGGGGCGTCGTCAACGGTCTCAAGTACGACGGCAACCGCGGGCTGATCTGCGCCGATCACGACGGGAGACGGATCACCCGAATCGACATCGATCGGAAGTTGATCGATGTCCTGACCGATTCATTCGAGGGCAAGCCGTACATGGCGCCGAACGACGTGTGCCTGGATTTGAAGGGCAACGTCTATTTCACCGACCCCGGGGTCGGCTCCGACCCGCAGCCCGGTGCGGTGTACCGGATCGCCATGCCGGAGCCGGGCGTGCCGGGCGCAGTCACCCGCATCGCCGGGAACCTTGAGTACCCGAACGGCCTGGCCATTCATCCCGACCAGCGCCGGCTTTTCGTTGCGATGTCGCGCACCAACAGCATCGTGTCGTATGACCTTGATGACGATGGCAACGCCTCCAACGAGCAGCTCGTCTACCAGTTCCCGAACCCGATGGTCGACGGTTGCCAGTTCGACGAGCATGGCCGGTTGTGGGTTGCGCGCTGGGTCAACGGAACGATGGATGTGATAGATGTAGACGCCGGGGAGCTGGTTCGCAGTTACCCGATGCGCGGGAGCCGCGTCACGAACCTGTGCTGGTGGGAAGACTCGGTTTACGTGACCGTGGCCGGGAGCAACAGCATCGAACGCCTTGACGCAGGGGTTCGTGGGGCGCAGATCACACCTCCGCGCCGCTAGGCCGCCCGCGTCCGAGCGCCGTACCCCCGAGGCTCTCGAAGGGCCGGCAATCGCCGGGGCATTTCCGAAGGCAGGTAGCGCATGGCAGGTCCACTTGACGGTGTAAAGGTCATCGAGTTCTCGGAGATCATCGCCGCGCCCTTCAGCGGCGTGCTCCTTTCGGACCTTGGCGCAGACGTGGTCAAGGTGGAGCCGCCGTGGGGAGACCCGTGGCGAGAGGGCGGTGGCCGGTTTGCCGATAACGAGTCCCGTGCTTTCATCGCCGTCAACCGCGGCAAGAGATCGATACAGCTTGACCTGACGAAGCCAGAAGCGCTCGCCGTCGCCCATCGTCTCGTCGCATCGGCGGACATCGTCGTCACCAACCACCGGCCGGACGTACCGGCAAAGCTCGGTATCGACTACGAGACGCTCGCCGGGGTGAACCCCCGGATCATCTACTGTGAGGCTTCCGCCTACGGGCTGGAGGGGCCGTATGCCGGCGCGCCGGGGTATGACGTCCTGGCCCAGGGTTTCAGCGGCATCATGTCGTCAGAGGGGATCATGTGGCGTGGCGTGCCGCGCATGATCCGCACCACGCCGTTTGTGGACTTCACCACCGGATACGCCATCGTCCAGTCGGTGTGCGCTGCGCTGTACTCCCGGGAGAAGACCGGTCGCGGCCAGAAGATCGGCACATCCCTCCTGGCTAATGCCCTTGCACTGCAGTCCGGCCACCTTGCGCGAATTCCGGGCCAGCCGACAGCGCCCCAGCGCTGGCATGATGAGGACCTCCCGGCGCTTGAGGCCGCCGGTCTTTCGTACGGCGAATTGAACGATCTGTACGACGAGGTGCGCTGGTTCCCGGCCGCGTTGCTGGTCTACTACAGGCCGTACCAGACGGCCGACGCTGTGATCAGCGTGGCCTGCCTGAGCGAGCCGCTTCGCAGGCGCATGGCGGACTGCGTGGGGTTCCATGACATCCGGTTCGAGCCGGGCTGGGATCAGGAGGACCCGGCCGCCGTGGAGTTCGCAGAAAAACTCCTCGTAGAAGTTGAAGACATGATGCGAAAACGGCCGGCGGAGGAGTGGTTAAGCGCCTTCAAAGAGGCCGGCGTCCCGGCGATGCCGGTCCAGTTCGTGGAAGGGCTGCTCGACGACCAGCAGGTGATTGCGAACGGGCTGGTGATTGAGCAGGATCACCACGCCGCCGGCAGAATGCAGCTTGTCGGTCCGGTGTCGAACTGGTCGGACACACGCGCTGAAGCAGGGCGTCCCTCTCCCGCTCTGGGGGAGCACACCGCGGAGATACTGGCAGAAGCCGGATATTCGCCCGGCGAAATAGCCGATCTGCTCGAATCCGGGGCGGCGCTCGGATAAGCTGCGCCATCGCGGCAGGCGACGTTGCCGCACCGGACAGATTCAGGCAGGTGTATGGATGGCTGGACCGCTTCAGGGCATACGGATTATTGAGTTCTCGCAGATCATCGCCGGTCCGATCAGCGGAGTGCTCCTCTCCGATCTCGGCGCAGACGTGATCAAGGTCGAACCGCCGTGGGGCGATCCCTGGCGGGCCGGTATATCGCCGATCAGCGAATCCGAGAGCAAGGGTTTCATCACGGTTAATCGTGGTAAACGTTCAGTCTGTCTTGACCTGACGACGGAAGAAGGCCGCTCGATCGTCCACAGGTTGATATCGAAGGCCGATGTCGTGACGGTCAACAACCGGGCTGATGTCCTGCCGGACCTCGGGATCGACTACGAAACCCTCAAGGGCGTGAAGCCGGACATCATCTACAGCGAGATAACGGCGTTTGGCAGGCAGGGGCCGTACGCAGGCAATCCGGGCTATGACCTTTTAATGCAGGGGCTTACCGGCGTGATGGCCGCAGAAGGCATCCTCGATGGTTACCGGTCCGGCGATCTCCGGTTGAACCAGGGCGTGCCGCGCTACCTCACCGTCATGCCGATGATCGATTACGCGACCGGCTATTCGGTCGTGCAGTCGGTCTGCGCAGCGCTGTTCCATCGTGAACGGACGGGGCGGGGGCAGAAAATTGAAACGTCTTTGTTCGCAAACGCGCTGACCATCCAGGGGCTTTCGCTGACCCAGGTGGAGAACGCGCCTTCGCCCTCGTTCGATTTCGTTCAGAACGAACTGCCGCTGCTCAGGGAGGCCGGTCTGACGTATCTCGAGATCGATGCCATCTATCGCGAGCGGCGGCCGATTCCCTTCGCAGCTTTCATCTACTACCGGTCGTACCAGACGGCGGACCAGGTGATCACCCTCGGCTGCTTGAGCGAGCCCCTGCGGAAGAAGGCCGCCGATTGCCTGGGCATCGAGGACATCAGGTTCAACGATGACTACGACCCTGCGGCTGAAGAGTCGATCAAGTTTGCCGTCGACCTCTCACGCCGGGTCGAGGCGATGATCCGGGAGAAGCCCGCGGAAGAGTGGCTCAAGATCTTCCAGGCCGCTGGAGTCCCGGCCGCGCCCCTCCTCTATGTAGAAGAGATGCTTGATCACGAGCAGTCCCGTGCTACCGGGATGATCATCGAGCAACAACACCCCGTCGGCGGCAAGGTCCGCTACGCAGGACCTCTTTCGAGATGGACGGAGACGCAACCCGAGGCGACCAGGATTTCGCCGGGGAGA
>JADFQR010000200.1 GCA_022561735.1 Chloroflexota bacterium
CCGGGGAGGCGGTTAAAAGCCTCGATCAGCCGGCTGACGGGCGCTGCCGCTGATGGAGTGGAGTAGGAGTTCATCGGTCCGGGAGCACCGGCCTTCCTGGGTTAAAAAGAAACCCCTCGCGGTTCTCGTGCGCGCTGGCGCTTTCCAGATAGCGGTCTGCGCGGCAGTGCGTTTTCGGGGTGAGCCGGCTACATAAGTCCCGGGATATTCATTCCGCCGGTGATAGCGGCCATCTTTTTCTGGGCCTCCGCCTGCGCCGAGTCCATCGCTTCATTGACGGCCGCGATTACGAGGTCCTGCAGCATCTCGATGTCATCTGGATCAACGACCTCCGGGGCGATCTCGATGGCCTCGACTTTCGACCCGCCGATAACCGTCACCTTGACCACGCCGCCGCCCGCCGTGGCCTCGGTCCGCGCCACTGCAAGCTCTTCCTGTATCTTCGCCATCTGGGCCTGCATCTGCTGGGCCTGCCGGAGCATGTTTTTGTTCAAGGCAAATGACTCCCTGTCCCGGAATTATCTTTCGTCATCCCGGCGTTATCCCGGCTGGTCCGGACCGGATTGGCCCGGCCCGGGCTCGGGCGCTGAACCGGCCGGTTCTGACACAGCCCCTTCGTCTACGATCCTCGCGCCCATCGTGACCGCCGCCCTCACGAGGGGGCTGTCCATCGCCGATTGCGTTTTTTTGGCCGGTCCGCCATCGCCGCGCCCGGTGATTACGACCTTCAACTTTACGTCATAAGCTTTTTCGACGGACGATTCGACAGGCGCCCGCCCGCGTGGGTCGCCCAGTTCGTCGGCCACCCGCTGCTCCATCGAGCTATTGCGGAACGAGAGCCGGAGCGTGTCGCCGTCCACCTCCGCCTCCTGGACGTCCCGCAACAACGCGCCGAGAACGTATTTTGCGCCCTTGGTACGCCGGAGAGACTCGATGACCTGCGCCCAACGATCGTCCTGCGGCGTTCGTGGCCGCCGGTGTGTTTGTGAAGACTCTTCCGTTGCTGGTTGCGCGGCAGGCCGGGGACTCGCCGAGCCCTGCGCTGGCGGTTGCTGCCGGGCGGCGGGCGGCGGCGGTGCTGTCTGCGGTCTCCGGGTGGGAGCGGACATCCCCGGCTGGCCGGCGGGTGCAGGGGTGGGAGCCACGGGCGCTGCGACGGGTGCTGGCCGGGCCGCGAGCGCGTTTAATATCGCAAGTTCAAGCGGGAGCGGCGATGACGGGTTCCGCCTGAAGTCCGCTTTTTCAAGCTCGGTCACGATGTGGAGCAGCTTTTCCAGCGATACGCCGCGCCCGGCCTCGGCCATGGCGTCCAGCGCGTCCTGGGAGTTGCCCAGCGCGTCCTCCACACCCGCCTTCACGAGCAACCCGGCCCGCAGCACGTCCACCGTCCCGCTTCGCAGTCGGCCGAGGTCTGAACCGCGAGCCGCCTCCCGGTTGATGATCTGCAACGCCTGTTTCGGGTCAGACTTGAGGGCTGCGACCGCCAGCTCGATGCTTGACTCGGCGTCGCCAAGCCCGAGTAACTCAAGGGCCTGGTCGATCGTGATCTGCGATCCGTACGACACGGCGAGCTGTTCAAGCAGGTTTTCGGCGTCCCGGAGACTCCCGTAGGCCGTTCGGGCGATCAGGGAAAGGACCTCCGGATCGGCGTCGATATCCTCCTCGCCCGCGATCTCGGCGAGCTTATCGATCACCACCTCGTTCGAGAGCCGCCGGAAATCGAACCTCTGGCAGCGAGACATGATGGTCGCAGGCACGCGGTGTGTCTCGGTCGTCGCCAGTACGAAGATCACGTGCGGCGGCGGCTCTTCCAGCGTTTTTAGCAGTGCGTTGAAGGCGTCACCGCTTAACTGGTGAACCTCGTCGATCACGTACACCTTGTAGGCGCCTGAACTGGGGGCGAAGCGCGCCTTGTCACGCAGGTCCCTGATGTTGTCTATCCCGCGGTTGGATGCGGCGTCGATCTCGATCAGGTCCAGCATCCGGTTCTCGGTTACGGCGACGCAGTTGTCGCAACTGCCGCACGGTTCACCGTCTCGCTGGTCGAGGCAGTTCAACGCCTTGGCAAGGATGCGAGCCGTCGATGTCTTGCCGGTGCCGCGCGGTCCGCATAGCAGGTAGGCGTGAGCGACGCGGTTTGTCCGGATCGCCTGCCGCAGGGTGTGCGTGACGTGGTCCTGCCCCACCACCTCATCAAATCTCTGGGGGCGCCACTTCCGGTAGAAGACCTGGTTGCGATCAGGCATTTGCCCGGTCCCCGGGTCGGTCTGGGGAGCGATCCAGACGATCCGCCACTACGGCAAGAATCTCGTCCGTCTTGCCAAACATCACCCGTTTTTCGTCCGGCTCAGCGTGGTCGTATCCGAGTAGGTGCAGCACGCCGTGGGCGGTCAGCACGGACAGCTCATGGGAGAGATCATGCCCGGCCGCTTGCGCCTGGGCGACGGCACGCTCGAACGAGATCGCGATGTCTCCGAGTGCGTCCGACTCTTCGCCCGCCGCGTCCGGCCATCCGCCGGCAATACCCGGGCCGTCGGCGGCGGCTCCGGGAAGCGCGTCCGTGTCTCCGGGCCTCGTGTTACCAGGTCTCGCATTAAAGGACAGCACGTCCGTCGGTTCGTCGTATCCCATGAACTCTCGGTTCAGCTTGCGCAGTGCCTCGTCGTCCGTGATTATCACGGTCACCCGATCAGGCCCGGTCACCTTCTCCCGGAGCAGGGTGGTTTCCGCCACGTCCAGAAGCAAGTTGTCGAGGCGGCCGGCCTCGAAAGCATCCGCGTACCTGGTATCGACCTGGATAACTACCCTGGCATCGCTCAATTCGTAAGCACCGTTCCGGCAAGCGGTCAAAAACGGGGTCGCGAAACATGCGTCCGGGGCGGTCTGCCCGAACGCGTCATCACGATGCGAATAGTAGCATGTGCGTTCGGGATTCTATGCCAGCCTGGCAATGTTGTCGGCTTCCTCGGAGATGGCGCGTAACCGGCTGAAAAGGCGGTCGAATTCCCCGTCTTCACTGGACAGGTCCGCGGCGACGAGGCGCGCAGCGATCAATCGGTCCCGGATAGCGGGCGCCGCTACTTCACCGACCTCGATATATGTCCGGGCGTCGAACAGGGCGGGGACTAATTGTTCTCGAATCCGGTTACTGACGTAAATGGGCTGTGGTGGCCAGGTCATCTCTTCAGCCATCGCGACCGCTGCCTCTATCAACTCCAGAAGCTTTTTCTGGCGTTCCCGAAGCTCCCACGTCTCGAACGATGACGATGTCATGACCGGTTTCCAGACGGACGGGCGGCCCCGCCGGTTTCAGGAAGTCGAGGCGTGGGGCGCGGCGCACACGCATACGTTCCGGATGCCATGAGCCTGAACTGTACTCGCCTAATCATCGCCACGCCCTTGAGTCACCCCAGTGTTTGAAGTTTGTTCCGTGGTCGCCCGATCGTTCCTGCGCCGGCCCGGTTGTCGCCCGGGGCTTCGGCTTCCGTAAGCACGCCAGAGAAGATAGATGGACAGGTATATCGTCGCACCGGCTGTTGCGCCGATCCCGTTAACCAGCAGGTCCGCCAGTTCCACGGAAC
>JADFQR010000201.1 GCA_022561735.1 Chloroflexota bacterium
GGGAAAGGTAAGACGCTGCCGATGCCGGGGATGCGCCGTTCTCACGCGATGTGGACAGGTGAAGACGCGGCCGGTGCCGGGAATGCGCCCCTCTCTCGTGATGATGAGAGGTGAAGACGTGGCCGGTGGAGCAATTGTGCCCCCTCTCCCCGGCGCGGGAGAGGGCCGGGGTGAGGGGGACCTCCGCGGATCGCTGTCCGATCCTACCCATCCGCAAATCTGACCTCGGCCATCTGCGTCCGCTGCCCACGCGTACATCGATTGCATTACCCTTTGCGCCGCGCCGCAATCGGGCTGGAACGGCCCGACACACCTTCGACCGACAGGAATGCCGTAGTGAAGATCACCTCCATCCAGGCCATCCCGATAGAATCCGGACCGCTTCTCGTCCGGGTGCGTACCGATGAAGGCATCGAAGGCATCGGGGAGGCTTCCCTGCGCTACTGGCGTTCGATGAAGCCGTTCATAGAAGAAACCCTTGCCGATATCGTCATCGGCATGGACCCGCGTGACACGCAACTCATCTGGGACGCCATGTTCCCGCCCACCAAGTGGATCGGCCCGGGTGGCATGCAGATGGTCTGCATGGGCGCGATCGACATCGCCTGCTGGGACATCGCTGCGAAATCCGCCGGCCAGCCTCTGTATCGCTACATGAGCGGGGCCGCCCGGACGCACATCCCCGTCTACTGGAGCACAGGAGTTGCCTGGAAAAACTGGCGGTCCGGAGGTGGCGACCCCGGCACTCCCGAGGTCCTTGTGGAGCGCATGCGGGAGGGCAGAGAAGCCGGGTTCACGGCGTTCAAACTTCGGTTGGAGTGGATGCACCAGCGGCAGGACCAGGACCCGGCGGGCGACATCGCCCGGTTCAAGGCCTGCAAGGACTACCTGGGAGACGACTGCCGGCTGAGTGTTGACATCAACAACGGCTACTCGGTCTCGACCGCGATCGAGCAGGGCCTGAAATTCCAGGACATGGGAGCCGCCCATTACGAGGAGCCATTGCCGCAGTACGACTACGCGGGGCTGAAACAGGTCGTCGATGCCCTGGATATGCCGGTCACGTCCGGCGAGCTTGAGCACACCCTGTGGAACTTCAGGGACCTGATCGAAAGGGGAGACCCTGACATACTCCAGCCGGACCTTCTCTTCGTCGGCGGAATCACGCCGCTGCGCAAGATATTCACGCTGTGTGAGGCGTTCAACAAACCGGTTCTGCCGCACGGACCGGGAGCCGGGATACAGAACGCCGTCAGCCTCCACGTCTACTCCACGCAGGTGAACGCCACGTTGCCGCACGAGTACACCTGGGAGTTCAATGACGGCCTTGAAAACGCGACCCGGATCTACGAAGAGGCGATCGTTCCCACGGACGGGTTCGTTGACCTTCCTGATCGTCCCGGCCACGGCCTGGTGCTGGTTGATGAGGCGGTTGAGGCGTATCGAATCGACAAGTAAACGATCCGCGGTCGTCATTCCCCGCCCCAACCGGTTTAAAGAAGGCATCGACCTCTCATGAAGATCACATCCGTAACAGCGACCCCTATCAAGATAGGCTCCGACAACGTTTCAAGCTCTTCGGTCCCGCTAATCGTGCGCGTACAGACCGACGAAGGGATAGAGGGTGTCGGTGAGTGCAGCGGCCGTTTCTGGCAAGTGTTGAAGCCGTTCATCGAGGAGATCGCCGCCCCGATGATTATGGGCATGGACCCGCGCGACACGCAGTCGGTCTGGGACGCCGTGTGGACCGAGACGAAATCGCTCGGCCCGGGCGGCCTCCAGAGCACGGGGATGGGCGCGATAGACGTCGCGTTGTGGGACATCGCAGGCAAGGCGGCGGGGCTGCCGATCTCAACGCTGCTGGGCGGCGCAGTCCGGACCCGAATCCCCGTCTACTGGAGTTCCGGGCTCGGCTGGCAGAGGACACCGGACCAGATGCTGGACCGGGTCAAGGAAGGGTGGGACCTCGGCTATCGCGCCTTCAAGATTCGCATGGACTGGTACAACAACCGGCTCGATGCAGACCCGGCCAAGGACATGCGGCTTTTCGACGCCTGTCGCAACTTCCTGCCTGACGATGCCGCGCTCAGCTTTGACGCAAACAACGGCTACACCGTGTCGACCGCGATTCAGCAGGGTCGATACATGGAGCAGCAGGGGCTGGCGCACTTCGAGGAGCCGCTTCCGCAGTACGACTACCTGGGGTTGAAACAGGTGGTCGAGGCGCTCAACGTCCCGGTCTCGTCGGGCGAAAACGAACGTTCGCTCTACAACTTTCGTGACCTGATCCTGACCGGAGACCCTGACATCGTGCAGCCGGACATTGTCATGGCGGGCGGGATAACCGGCCTGCGGAAGGTGTTCACACTCTGCGAGGCGTACAACAAGCCGATGATGCCGCACTGCCCGTCAGCCGGCATCTCAAGCGCGGCCAGCCTGAACATCTACGCCACCTACCAGCACGCCGTCCGCCCGCACGAATACTCGTACGAGTTCAGTGGTTCGCTCGATGCCGTCGCCGGGTTGTTCGAGGAGCCGATCATCCCCGATAACGGGTATGTGGACCTGCCGAACCGGCCCGGCCACGGCCTTGTACTTGTGGAAGATGCGTTCGAGGCCGCAAAGCTGGATATTTAGCGACCCGCTGAAACGATCAAGTTAGCGACCAACGTCGTTGGAAGACAGGACCAGAATTGAAAATCACAGACGTCAAAACCTATGTCCTTAACACCACCAGCGTCTTCGTCCGGATATTCACGGACGAGGGCATAGAGGGCGTCGGGGAATGTAGCCCGGTGGTGCAGTCAGATGTCACGGCGGTCTATGTGCAGAAGGCCCTCAAGCCGAGGCTCATCGGCAAGGACCCGCGTGACACCGACCGGCTGTGGGACGACATGTTCTTCGGGACATTCAAGATCGGCGGCATGGGCGCCGGGCCGAACGCCATCTCCGGGGTAGACATTGCCCTGTGGGACATCAAGGCGAAATCGGCCGGCATGCCGCTCTACCAGTTGCTTGGCGGCGCAACTAAAAAGACCTTCAAGATGTACAAGAGCATCGGCGGCGGTGCACGGGACACGCCGGAGGAGATGCGACAGAAGGTGGAGGACGGCTGGAACCAGGGCTTCCGGGCCTTCAAGATCCGGATGGACTGGCAGTACCGGCAGGACCGCGACCTGGCAAAAGACCTGGAGATGTTCCGCGTCTGCCGCGAGTGGTTGCCGGACGAAACCCCTCTCAGCTTTGACGCTAACAACGGTTACTCGGTGAGCGCTGCGATTTCACAGGGCAGGGAGTTTGAGAAGCTCGGTATTTACCACTTCGAGGAGCCGGTGCTGCCGTACAACTACAAGGGCATGCGCGAGGTCGCAGACGCTCTCGATGTGCCGGTCTCGGCGGGCGAGCAGGAGTACACGCGCTGGCAGTTCCGAGACCTGATCGAGGTCGCCCGGCCGGACCTGCTGCAGCCGGACGTGACCAAGTGCTGCGGCCTCACCGAGATCCTACGCATCGGCGCGCTGGCCGAAGTGCATGACATGCAGATCATCCCTCATATGACGCAGCCGTCCATC
>JADFQR010000202.1 GCA_022561735.1 Chloroflexota bacterium
ATCGATGATCCAGACCGGCGATCTCCGGGCCTGAACGCTCGCGATCAAACGTCGCGTTGCGTTCAGACCAGGAGTTCATGCTGATGCCCTACGGCTTCGGGCTTTCCAGGAGGACCGTAGCCCCCATGCCGATGTACTTCTCCCGCAGGTTCCAGTCATAGTTGCGGATCATCAGCTTTGCGCCCGTGCCCTCGAGCGCCTTGATCGCGTACTCCACACAGGCGTCGTCGGATACCGACAACGGGTGATGCGGGTTGGCTTCGCGGTCAAAGCTCAGGTCCGCCGGGCCCCATGAGATGCAGTCCACACCCGGCCGCACGAGCCTCGGGATGTTGCATATCGCCTGGATAGACTCCACCTGGAGGAACAACACTCCGTAGTTGTTCCAGAACTCCGCGTACTCCAGCCGTTCCGAGTGCTCCTTGACCCCGACGCGCGCCGCGCCGCCCACGCTCCGCCTGCCGAAATGCCGGAAATAGAAGTAGTCCACCGCTTCCTGCGCCGTCTCTTCCGTCTCGGTCTGTGGCACCTCGATGATGCTCGGTCCGAGGTCGAGCCAGTTGCCAACCTGGAACGTGTAACGGGTGTGCTTGATCCGGAAGTGGACCGGTATGCTGAGGTCCTGGGCCGCCAGGCAGATATCCATCAAGTTCGACTCGACCAGCGGGTTGTGCTGGCTGTCTACCGAGATGTAGTTGTAGGCGTCATCTTTGCTCCAGATGTCCTCGATCTGGGACTTCGTCGCGTTCCACGGAACGGCCACGCCGATGGTCGTCTCGCCGCGCTTGATACGTTCCTTGAGATTCTCTTCGCCCGCCATACGGCCTCCTGCTGCTGTGTGCGACGTCCTCATCGAGGTCTCGCTACACCGTGTGACTGGTGAGCAGCCGGAATCATAACCGCTATACGAACTAAGTAATTATCTCGAAAGTTTTCGCCCTGTATCGATGAACGCCTCCAACAGACAGCGGCCCATATGACGTAGTGAGTGACACCGGGTGGTTGGTGAGCGCCGGGCTGTGACGGAACATTCCACAACATGGCTGGTCATCGCCGGAACTCTCTTCGGCTCCAGGGTTACGACTACGCATCGGCGGGCGCTTACTTCGTCACTGTATGCGCGGCCGATCGTCTACCGCTGTTCGGGATGATCGAAGACGGACTTGTCGTACTAACCCGGTTCGGAAACATCGTCTCGGACGACTGGCAACGGAGCGCCACGCAACAACAAAGCGTCGAACTGGACGAGTTCATCGTGATGCCAGATCACTTCCATGCCATCGTATGGCTGAATACCGGAAACTCCGTAGGGGCGAATGACTATCCGCCCTGCCTCAATAAACCGGCACATCTTCGACTACTGATGCGCAGTTTCAAAGGCGCTGTGACGACGGCGATTAACACGGTCCGCAACACCCCCGGACGCCCGGTGTTGCAGCGCGGTTATCACGACCGGGTGATCCGCGATGATCGGGAGCTGGATTCGGCACGGCGATACGTGCGGTTTAACGTAGAGAAGTGCCTGATGATGCGAGAGGCGCCAGCTCTGCCCTGAGGCGCAGTTCTGACCGTTTCGGTCACAACGGGTGAGGGCGGATAGTCATTCGCCCCTACGATGTGACGGTAGGCGAGGTCGTTCGCGCAGAGCTGAGATTTTTTAGATAGTTACTAAGGCTTCTGGCCCGGGTACCCGGGCCGGGACCGCTTCCCGCTTGACGGGCCGCGTTGACTTCTGCACCCTGTGCTCGATCTTGTATCTGCGCTGCCCGGGAGGCGCCTGTGGAATATCAAATTGAAGGAAATCCAGACTACGGTCAGTTGACCGTTTCTCTTTCGCCGGGCGAAACGTTCCTCGCAGAGGCCGGATCAATGGCCTACATGAGCGAGGGCACGATCCTCAAGAGCAGGCTCGTAGGCGGCTTTGTCAAAGCCCTGATCCGGAAACTCGTGGGCGGCGAGTCCCTGTTCGTCGGTGTGTACAGCCATCCTTCCGGCGGTGCGGCCACATTCTCCCCGAACCGGCCGGGGACCATCGTGCAACGAACGATGAACGGCGAGCCGTTCATCCTCACTGCCGGCTCTTTCATGGCCGCCACCGAAGGCGTGACACTGAACACACGCTTCGGCGGATTGAAGGCCCTGTTCTCGGGCGAAGGGGCGTTCATAGTGGAGGCCGGCGGTACCGGTGAGCTGTTCTTCAACTCTTACGGGGCGATCATCGAGAAGGAAATCGACGGCGCCCTTGTCGTCGATACAGGCCATGTGGTCGCCTGGGAATCGAGCCTCGATTACGACGTGACGAGCGTCGGCGGACTGAAGTCCACCCTGTTATCAGGTGAGGGGTTGGTTTTGAACTTCTCCGGGACGGGCAAGGTGTACCTGCAAACGCGGACCATGAACGGCATCGCCCGATGGCTGACGCCGTTTAGCCGCTAGGAGATTCTGGCCCATGGACGTACAGGTTGTGGAGAGAGGCGCTTTCAGCTGGGTTCAGGTCCATCTTGACCCCGGCGAGCAGTTCATCTCGGAGGCGGGGGCGATGTTCCGCGCCTCCACCAACATCGATATCAACGTGACGACGCGTAACCGCGGCCGGGGCGGAATACTGGCCAGCGTAGGGCGCATGCTTGCCGGCGAGAGCTTCTTCCTGTCAACCTACTCGTCGAATGACGGCAAGCCCGGAGACGTGGGACTGGCGCCGACGCACCAGGGACAGATCCAGAAGATCGAGAGTGATGGCGCCACAGAATGGCTATGCGCCGGCGGCTCTTACCTGGGCTCGTCGGAAAGCCTCGCACTTGATACGAACTTCCAGGGATTCCGTGGCATGCTCTCGGGCGAATCTCTCTCATTCATATCCGTGTCCGGCGCCGGCGTCCTGCTCGTAAATGCGTTCGGGAAGATCTCCGGAATCGATATCGAAGGGGGACTCACGGTAGATACCGGCCACGTGGTCGCCTTCGAGAGTTCGCTTGATTACTCCATCGGCAAGGCGGGCGGCAGTTTCTTGCAATCGTTCCTGGCGGGAGAGGGACTGGTGATGAACTTCCGTGGACAGGGCCGGATCTACGTCCAGAGCCACAACCCGGACGAGTTCGGCAGGGAGATCGGCCCCCTGCTGCCGCCGAGGAGGAGGTAGGGTGCGGTACACGATCGAGGCCCGGCCCAGTTACAGCGTCCTTGAGGTCACCATCGAGCCCGGCGAACAGGTCGTGAGCGAGTCAGGCGCTATGGCCTGGATGAGCCCGAACATGCGCCTCCAGACTTCAACGCGGGGCGGGATCATGGCAGCGCTGAGCCGCAGCATGCTAACCGGGGAGAGCTTCTTCCAGAACACTTACGAGGCGCTCGACACCCCCGGTACGGTGGCCTTCACTCCGGGCCAGCCGGGCGACATCATGGCGCACGAGATGGCCGGCGGCGAACTCCTCCTTGAAAAGGACGCCTACCTGGCGTCCGACCCGGGCGTGCGGCTGGACAGCAATTTTCAGGGATTGAGCGGCCTGTTCAACGCGGGACTGTTCGTGCTGCGCGCTACGGGAACCGGCACGCTGT
>JADFQR010000203.1 GCA_022561735.1 Chloroflexota bacterium
CCGTGATCCCCGCCCTCCATCTTGCCCAGCTTCGCCCGGCCCGTGAACGCCCGGGCAGCGCGAATGGCGTTAAGCGTCGCCTCGGTGCCGGAATTGACAAACCGGACCTGTTCCACGGACGGGACGCGCTCCACCAGTATCTGCGCCCACCGGATCTGGGACGGCGATGGCCCGGGGTACGACCAGCCCTCCGAAACCTGGTCCTGGAGGGCCGCCACCACGTCCGGGTGGCGGTGCCCCACGATCAACGTCGTCATGTTGTTTATGAAGTCCGTCCGGACATTGCCATCGGCGTCGGTGATGCGCGTCCCCTCGCCGCCCACGATGTACGCGGGGTAGGGCGGCCAGTAGATCGAGTTCCTGGAATCACCGCCCGGGAGGTATTTGGCCGCCTCTGCGTTGAGCGCTTCAGACTTCGGGTTCTGTGCGATATACGTGTCTATCTCGCCCTTGAGCGCGGCCTGGGCCTGTGCGTCCTGAATCGCCATCAATGAAACCCCGATCTGATCCTGGTTGCGATCGCCCGGCGGCGGCGCACCGGCATGTTACCTCGCGCCCGGCACTCTCTGTCGCCGGTTCTCAGGCCGGGTTCGATGTGCCGGCTCCGGGAACCCCGGACGCCCCCGGCGTTCCGCGTCCCGGTCCGGGTGTGATCGGCAAACGATTCCGGGATGCGCCGATCCGATGCAGCTCGGCAAGCAAAGACGGCAGAGCGACCGCGGCGGGAGCCTGTATAACCACATCGCAATCCGGCGTGAGACGCGTATCCGAGGTGTTCACCTCGATCAACGTCGCCCCGTTGGCGTGCGCAATCCGGGGCAGCCCGCCGGCCGGGCGTACCGTCGAGGAACTGCCAACCACCAGTACACAGTCAGCGCGATCCGTCTCCTCGCGGGCCGATTGCAGGACCCGCGGCGGGATCGGCTCGCCGAACAGCACCGAATCGTACTTGACCGGCCCGCCGCAGATTTTGCAGGGCGGAGCCGGCTCGGTGGCAAACAGAGAAGGCCGGGGCGTCCGGTCCTCACACTCCACGCAACGGAGATATCGTCTCGATCCGTGGATCTCCACGACGTTCTTCGTTCCGGCGTCGGTGTGCAGCCCGTCGATGTTCTGGGTGATGAGAGAGCGCACGAACCCGGCGCGCTCCATCCCGGCGAGAGCGGTGTGCCCGGGGTTCGGCCGCGCCTTCCTGACCGATCGACGCAGCTCGGCGACCCAGGGCTCAACGGAGCGTTCAATCTCCCTGCGCCACCACGCCGCGGGATCATCCAGGAAACGCTGATACCCGTTGTGCGAGGGCGTGCCGTGTTTCGTCCACAGCCCGTCAGGGCCTCGAAATGCCGGGATGCCGCTCTCAACGGAGATACCCGCCCCGGTCATGGCGATCACGTATTCGCTCGACGCCATGCGTTGCGCCGCCGCTGTGATTGCGGAGGAGACGTTATCCGGAGACACGTATCACCGAGCCAGACTCGACCGTCATCCGGTTTGCGCCCGAGAGGAACGGGTCAGCGACGCGGTCGAAATCGGTCGTTGTGATCAGCACCTGCTCATATGAAGCCACGTTCTCCAGCACCAGCCTGCGCCGCGTTTCGTCCAACTCAGAAAGAACATCGTCCAGCGCCAGCACGGGCGTGCGGCCCGTTGCAGAGGTCACAAACGCTCCCTCGGCGAGACGCAGGGCCAGCGCAGTGGTGCGGGCCTGTCCGCGCGACGAAAACGCGCCCGCCGGCTCATCGTTCAGGCTCAGTGCGATCTCGTCCCGGTGAGGGCCGATCACGGTAGCGCCCTGGCCAATCTCACGGGACCGGACAGTCTCAAGAGAGTCGCGCATCATGGACGCCAGCTCGGACGCCGATGTTGGAACCGGGTCCGGACAGTCTTCCGCGTTCGCCGAGACGCGCGGCATGTACTTGATGCCGAGCCGCTCGCGCCCGCCTGACAGGGCGAGATGTTGCGGGGCCGCCTCCTCGGCGAGCCGCTCTACGGCGCGCGCCCGCCGCTCGATGATCGCCGCCCCTTCGTTAACCAGCCGGTCGTTCCAGAACTCGAGCTCATCCGAGCCGACCCGGCCCTCGCGCATCTGGCGCAGCAGGTGGTTGCGCTGATTTACCACCCGCCCGTAGCGCTGGATCATCTTCAGATACGGAGGCTCGCTCTGGGAGATCAGGATGTCGAGGTACCTCCGCCGGACTGACGGTCCTCCCGTGACCAGCTCGATATCGTCCGCAGAGAACGCCACCACGTTCACCGCTCCAACGAAGTCCGCCGCCGATCTCTGCACGCCGTTGATGCGCAACTCTTTCCGCACAGATGGCGCCGGCCTCGCCCCGCCGCTTCCCGGCTCCGGCTGGCGAGGGATCACGTCGAAATCGATCTGGGCCTGCACCGTTAGCTCATCATCCCGGGCGACACCGATGACCTGCACGTGCCCGCCGTTTTGCACTACATCCCACCTGAGAAGCTCGCGATCGGAAGACGATCGCGGTGACTTTGCGATGGCGAGCATGTAGATGGCCTCCATCAGGTTGCTCTTGCCGTGCCCGTTCGGCCCCTGGAACACCGTTATCCCGGCATCCAGATCGAGTGAGCATTCCGAGTAGTTACGGAAGTTGGAGAGGCTGAGTTTCGTAATGCGGATGGGCGGAGTCCCGGGTGCGAGTTTGGTGTGCGGGGAGGAATGTTCACGGACACGCTGAGGCCACGGATTTTAGCATCGGCAGCCCGCTCTATCGGCGGTCGCGTCACCCCGGAACCGGAATCGGCTTTGCTCACATCTAAAAAGCAGTTCGAAAATCGATCCCCTGGAATTCAGGGGGATTCAGGGCGCGGCGCATCGCACCGGAACGGAAAGCTGGACTCAATTTGAGGATTCCCTGGTCATATCTGTTCATGGGACTGGCCTCCGTGGGCGTCGTCATGTTCTTTGCACTTGGCGGATCGCAAGCGTTGCAGATCGGGCTGAACAAGGAGACGGTCGTGTTGCCAGGCAATCCAGATGATCCAACGTCAACCGGCCGGTCGCTGGAGATCATCACGTTGCTTCCGCGAGACGGTATCCGGGCAATTCTCAACCCGCAGTTCATATCCCCGGAACAGGCTGAGACGTACGACGACGATGAGCCGGTCCTGGGTGTCACGATAAACGGGGACAGCCGGGTTTACTCGATACCCTTCCTGAGCGGCAGGGAGATCGTGAACGACACGGTCGGCGGGGTTCCCATAGCCGTCACCTGGTGACCGCTTTGCTTTACCGGCATCGGGTATGCCCGGACGATCGACGGAGTCGAGCACACATTCGGAGTGTCCGGCAAGCTCATCATGAACGCGCTGGTGATGTACGACCACCAGAGCGAAACCCTCTGGAGCCAGTTCCTGTCACGCGGGGTCAAGGGTAAGTTTGCGGGCCGGCAACTGGAGATCATACCGATCGTACAGACGACATACGGCCAGTGGGTAAGTGAGTATCCGGACACGGCCGTCCTGGACAAGGGTCGCCGCGGCTCTTTCGATCCGTATGACGGGTATTACGCC
>JADFQR010000204.1 GCA_022561735.1 Chloroflexota bacterium
GTGAACGTCGACCCGACGGACCCTGTCGTTCTCAGTCCAGCGGACGAAGAATCTCGCCGGTCGACAACGGGCAGGCCTTTTCCCGTCTGCGGAAGGATCTGGACGACATCGGAAGGCCGTTGTCTCCGGTGTGACGAATCGTTCCGATGCGTACATGTCCCGGGATGCAGAGATTAAAACGGGACGGCGCTGGAAATGCGCCGCCCCGTTCGTAAATCGCGCTGCGTCCCTAGATAAACAGCGGGCCGAAGATGACGGATATGACCGCCATCAACTTCAACAGGATGTTGATCGATGGGCCGGACGTGTCCTTGAACGGGTCGCCAACGGTGTCGCCGACGACGGCCGCTGCGTGCTGGTCTGAACCCTTGCCGCCGTGGTGGCCAAGCTCGACATACTTCTTGGCGTTGTCCCATGCTCCACCGGCGTTGGCCATGAAGACCGCCAGCAGGAACCCGGACACTATCGACCCGACCAGCAATCCGCCCAGCGCCTCTGCGGAGACCAGAGCGCCCACCGCTACCGGCGAGATAACGGCGATCATCCCGGGCAGGATCATGGCCTTGAGCGCGCCCTGCGTGCTGATGTCCACGGCGCGTGCGGCGTCCGGCTTCACGCCTTCTTTGCCCTCACGCAACCCGGGGATCTCCCGGAACTGCCGCCGCACCTCCACGATCATGGCGTTCGCCGCCGTGCCAACCGCCTGCATCGTTAGCGCAGCGAACAGGAACGGCAGCATGCCGCCAATGATCATGCCGACCAACACCTGCGGATTGATGATCGACAAACCTTCTGAGACCACGAATTTGCCGTCTTCAACCGTGGCAAGTTCGGTCACCGTGAAGTACGCCACCATCAGGGCCAGCGCCGTCAGCACGGCAGACCCGATGGCGAAACCCTTGCCGGTCGCAGCGGTGGTGTTGCCCAGGGCGTCCAACGCATCCGTTCGCTCGCGCACCTCCGGGTCCATATGCCCCTGCTCGGCGATTCCGCCGGCGTTGTCTGCGACCGGACCATAGGCGTCGGTTGCCAGCGTTATGCCGAGCGTTGAGAGCATCCCCACAGCGGCCAGGGCGACGCCGTAAAGCCCGGCGAGCTCGTCGGCGATAAGAATCCCGGCGACGATGGCGAACGCCGGGATGACGGTGCTGAGAAGCCCCATCGCTATGCCGGCGATGACTACGGACCCGGCTCCGGTCTCAGACTGTGCCGCGATCCACTGGGTCGGCTTGTTTTCGTACGAAGTGAAGTATTCCGTCGCCGTTCCAATCACCTGCCCAACCACCAGGCCGGTGACCACTACCCAGAACAGTTCAAACGGCAGTTCAAGCGCCTTGATCACCAGCGCCGTGGCGGCCAGGGCCAGTATCCCGGCTCCAAAAATGCCGGTGCGGAGTGACCAGAGAAGGCGGCCCATCGTGGCTTCCGGCCCGGTACGGACCATAAAAGTCCCGATTATTGAGGCGATGATGCCGATGCCGGCAATGGCCATCGGCAGAACCAGCAACGATGAGTCGAATGCGCCCGGGGTGAGCGAGAAGAACCCGGCGCCGATCGCTGCCAGCGCCAGCGAGGCGATCATCGCCCCGACGTAAGACTCGAACAGGTCCGCCCCCATACCTGCGACATCGCCCACGTTGTCACCAACGTTGTCGGCGATGGTGGCCGGGTTGCGGGGGTCGTCCTCCGGTATGCCAACCTCAATCTTGCCGACGAGGTCTGCGCCGACATCCGCCGCCTTCGTGTAGATGCCGCCGCCGACCCGTGCGAACAGGGCTATCGAGGATGCGCCGAATCCAAAACCGGCGACGATGTTCGGGTCCCGGAAGATGAGCCAGAGGGCCGTGATGCCGATCAGACCTATACCGGTGACGGTCAGGCCCATCACTGTGCCGCTGCCAAACGCAACCCGCAGCGCCTGGTTCAACCCCTGCTGCGCCGCCGTGGCGGTGCGCGTGTTGGCGCGGATCGCAATGCTCATTCCGATGTATCCGGCCAGTCCGGAACCGATCGCGCCGAGGAGGTATGCGATGGCTGTCCACGGCCCCTCAGCGTCCACGCCAACACCGCGTGCGATGTCGTTCAGCTGTTCAATCCTGGCGTTGTCAAGGATGTTGTAGTCAACAAACAGGGCAATGATCACCGCGACCACGACGACAAACACCGACAGGATCATGTACTCGCGTTTCAGGAAGGCGTTGGCGCCCTCCTTGATCAGCTCGCCAATCTCCCGGATATTCTCCGGTCCCTGGTCTTTGCGCAACACTCCGATCGCGGTCACGCCAGCGGCCAGCAGACCGATACCACCGGCGATCAGTGCGAACCAGAGAAACTCGGAAGCTTCTTTCATCGGTTCCAAATGTCGTACCCCTTAGAGATCGAAGGCAAACGAAGGCCGCCCTCGTGAACATTCATCGGACATCAAACCGGACATCCGTCATCCACGGATCGGACGGCGTGCAACTACGCCCCAACCTGCCGGGGCGCTCGTGATTTCCAGCACATGACGCTATCACCGACCATGTTGAAGGGTCAATGAAGATCTGGTTTCAGTTACGAAATCCGTAGCCGTGCAAACCGCGCGGGAAAATCACAGGTGACCGTCTCCGAAGTTCGAAGGCGGGCGGTCCGGTGTCGACGACCCGGCCGTCGACCGGGCCATGCCCACCGGGTTGCCCCCGGAACACCAGAAGAGAGGACCACCCGGAGAGAACTCCGGGAATTACTTGCTGGAGGTGCACTTCCCGGATGCTTCAACAACCGTGTTTGCTACCGGATCATATGTCCAGCTAAACCCGGAAAGCCCGATGGATGCGGACAGCATCCACTTGTCGCCCTCGGCTTTGATCGAGGTATAGGTGAATGGCTTGTCGCAGTCGTTCTCATCAAGGAGCGCATCTACGCGGACTCCGGCCTCTTCGGCGGTGATCCCGCCCGGGTTCGGGACGTCCGAATCGTCGTCTCCGCCGCATGCTGCCAGGATGGTCAGGGCAGCAACGCTGACCAGAATCAGGAGTACCCACTTGGTACGCATATTTCCCCCCGTTTAGGATGTCGTGCCCTTGTAACTCTGGGGGAGAACGCGGGCAAGTGTGTTTGATGGCACAACCGTAACAGAACGGGCAGGCGCCAGAATGGAACGCGCCCGCCCCTCACTGACAAGAGTGCCCCGGCCACAGACCAGCGTCAGAAACGCCCCGGCTAACCCTCTGGCAACCGTCCCTCAAGGTCAGCCAGCCGACGTTCCAACGATAGTTGTCGCAGTGACATCGTCACGTCTCCGCGCGTCCGCTCCAGCACCGCCCTGAAGACATCAGTGGTCCGTCTGAGACCGTGGGTGACGGCGTCCGGGAAATCGATGGTTACCAGCAGCGAATACGCCTCGTCCATCATCGCCAGGAGATCTGAAGCACGGTCCACGTCGCCCGCTCGCAACGCATCCA
>JADFQR010000009.1 GCA_022561735.1 Chloroflexota bacterium
TCACGGAGTTACCTGTTTCCGGATAGCGTTTATCGATTTTCATGTGGGGCGAACGGGGGAAACTGTCTTGGATCTGGGCATCAAGGGGAGAAACGCACTTATCACCGGCGGAAGCCGCGGCCTGGGACGTCAATCGGCGCTCTCACTTGCACGTGAGGGTGTCAACGTGGCGATCTGCGCTCGCGGTCAGGAACGCCTTGACGAGACGGCCGCCGAGCTCCGCTCATCCGGGGTAAAGGTAGTTGCCATCAGCGCCGACATCTCAACGCGGGATGCGCCCGCGTCTGTATTTGCGCAGGCGGAGTCTGCGCTTGGCACGATCGATATTCTGGTCAATAACGTCGGCGGAAGCCTCGGCACGTCCAATACGCTCGACACATCTGAAGATGATTTCCAGGCGGTTTTTGACGTAAACCTGTGGGCGTCCGTGCGGCTGATGAAGCTCGCCGCGCCCGGGATGCGCGAGCGCGGCTGGGGCCGCATCGTGAACATCGCATCAATCTGGGGCCGTGAATACGGCGGCAGCGCGCCCTACATGGCGTCAAAGGCCAGCCTGATCGCCGTGACAAAACACCTCGCGCTGCAACTCGCCCCGGACGGAATCTGTGTCAACAGCATCGCTCCCGGCTCGATCGAGTTTCCCGGCGGCGGCTGGGAACGATTCAGGAACTCCAACTCGGAAGAGGATGTCGCTGAGTTCATCAAGTGGGGGCTGCCCGCAGGCAAATTCGGTTATCCAGAGCCGGTGGGGGACACGGTGGCGTTCCTGTCGTCCGAGAATGCGAGCTGGATCATGGGAGCCTGCATCAACGTAGACGGCGGACAGTCCAGGAGTCTCTTCTAGCCAGGGTGGACTCGGACGCAAACCGCGTCCAAGCCTGATTTGCGCTCACGCCACAGACGGCGGCAATCCAGGATTGACGTCCAACACCTGCTCGGCCCAGTGCGCCGCCCGCAACGCCCCGGCATCGTCCCATGCGGCGGACACGAACTGGACGCCCATCGGCAGCCCATCGCCGCTGAGACCGGTCGGGATGCTTACCTCGGGCGTCCCTGCATTGGTCCACGGGGTCTGGAAAATCGGGTCGCCCGTGCTGGAAAGATCACGCGGCGCTGGAGAAGGCGTTGAGGCCATTACGATGGCGTCGAATCCTGAAAGCGCCGCGTGCAGCTCATCATGGAACTGCTGACGCATGCGTTGCCCGTTCACGTAGGCGCTCACCGGGAAAAGGGATGCGGCTTCTATGGATGCCCGGATACCGGGGGAATAGTCATCCGGCTGCCGGGCAAACGTTTCCCGGTGCGCGACAGCGGCCTCGGCGTAGTGAACAACAAGGTGGGCCTCGTGCAGCCCTTCGAACGACGCCGGGAGCCGGAACTCTTCGATACGCGCCCCTGCGTTAGCGAGCCGATCCGCTACCGCCCTGGTGTGCGAGACGATTTCCGGCGTCGCACGGTCGTTGAAATACTCTCCGACCAGCCCTATACGCGGCCGCCAGTTATCCGGCGCCCTGTACGTGTCACCGACCGGCCCGCCGGGCGCGTTCCGTGTGGACGGGTCCTGCGGGTCAAGGCCCGAGGCCACGTCCAGCATCGCTGCGCAGTCAGCGACGCTTCTCGCCATCCATCCCACGGTGTCGAACGACCAGCTCAGCGGGTAAACGCCGAATCTGGACACACGACCGAACGTTGGCTTGAAGCCGACTATCCCGTTGTACGCGGCAGGCCTGCATATCGAACCGGCGGTCTGGGAACCCGTCGCGATCGAGCACATCCGTGACGCGACCGCCGCCGCTGAACCGCTGCTGGATCCTCCGGGTGTGTGCTCGTGGTTCCAGGGGTTCCGCGTTCGCGGCGGATCGCCACTTGCGAACTCGGTAGAGACAGTTTTTCCGAGCACCACCATGCCGGCCGCACGCATCCTTGCGATGGAGGTCGCGTCGTGGTCTGGAACGAAATCCCGGTAGATCTTTGACGACATCGTCGTGCGCAGCCCGGCTGTGTAGTAAATGTCTTTCACCCCGAACGGCACGCCGTGAAGCGGCCCCCGGATTCCGACCGAAGCGATCTCTTCATCGGCCAGGCGCGCCTCGCCAAGCGCTGCGTCCGGGTCGATCGTCTCCCATGCGAGCAGCCCGGGCTCCAATCGCTTGATGCGAGCCAGCAGGGCATCGACTAACTCGACGGCGGATATCCGTCTTTCCGCGATCGCCCGCCCGGACTCGAGGGCCGTCATTTCGTGGAGTTCGGTCACGATGATTCCCCATCTGTGTCACGTTCCGGCCCGTGCAGGTAGAACGCCGGGAACTCAGACGGCGAAAAGACATGCCTGTCGACTGACCATGCCGCACGAGCAAATCTCTCGATAGTCGTCGCTGCTTCGCTGGCACGCGATTCACCCCAGCGGGACACAAACGCTGATCGAAACCGATCCGTGAATTCCTGTTCTGATTCCGACGTGCGCGGACCGTCCACCATATCGCTGCTCTCCCTCTGCTGTCTGGCGGGTGATGTTACTTGATGGGCTCAGGAATCGAGAGGAAATAAAAAGACCCCGGGGGGATGCCCCGGGGTCTTTCTGGTCCGTTAACGAGTCAGGTCAGGAAATTTCAACGGCAGCGCCCGCTGCTTCGAGCTTGGTCTTGCTCTCGTCGGCCTCGTCCTTGGACACGGCCTCCTTGACGTTGGTAGGAGCGCTCTCGACAAGGTCCTTGGCCTCTTTCAGACCCAGCGGTGTGAGCTCGCGGACGGCTTTGATGACCGCGATCTTGTTCGCACCGAAATCCTTCAACACGACGTTGAACTCGGTCTTCTCCTCTTCCGCCTCTGCCGCGCCACCGTCAACCGGGGCGGCCGCAACAGCCACGGGAGCTGCGGCGCTTACGCCGAACTCATCCTCAAGCGTCTTCACGAGGTCGGAAAGGTCCAGTACGGTCATTTCCTTGATGGCGGAAACCATCTCGTCTTTTGTCATCGCCATGTTGGTGTGTCCTCTTTGGTTCCGGTTTTCATATCCCGGGACGGGTGTGTGATTGCTGGGTGAAGGCGTGAACGCGTCCCGGCGGTCCGTGACGCCAACGTGTAGTTTTTACTCTGCCGGCTTATCTTCATCCGCCTCCCCGGTGTCTTCCGATTCTGGGGCCTCTGAGGCCGGTTCCCCTTCAGTGGCCGCCTCGGCGGTCGGCTCTTCGGCCTGCTCTGAAGTTGCTTCTTCCGTTGCTTCTTCTGGGGATCCCTCTTCCGGGGTGTCAGACGGGGTGTCAGATTCTGAGGAAGCTTCCGCCTGGTCTGCCACGGCAGCGTTGCCGCCCTGGTCGATGTGCGCCATCAGGACCGTCACCAGGCCGCGTATGGTCCCGTTAAGTACGCCGACAAGGTTCGCGATCGGAGCGGTCATCTGGCCGAGCACCCTGGCAACGAGTTCTTCTCGGCCGGGCAGCGTCGCCAGGAACTTCACGCGATCGGCGTCGACGACCTGGCCTTCCACGTATGCGCCGTTGATCACCATTTCAAGCCGGTTCTGGCTGATGTGGTTAACAAGCGCCCTGGCGGGTCCGACCGGGTCATCCGTGCTCAGCACAAAACCCGTCGGCCCGACCACGATCTCGCCAATTTCAGGCCGGTCAATCGCTCTGGCAGCAATATTCACGAGCGTGTTCTTGGCGACGCGATAAGAGCCGCCGCCTTCGCGAACGGCCCGTCGCAGCGCTGACATCTCGGTGACGCTAAGGCCCCGGTAGTCGGTACTGATTATCAGTTTCGCTTCGCTGAGGATAGTTTTAAGTTCCTCTACCTCTGCGACGCTTTTGTCGGTCGGCATTCGTATCCCTTCGCGAGCATGGCTGCAAAAAAATAGCCCGGGCTGTAAACCCGGGCATCAGCAGCGCGGCCATGAGCTACGCAAATCTGGTGCCACCTGGGCAGGCGCTTCCGCCTTAAGCCCCCGGTCAGAACCCGGGGGCGCCTGCTGTCTACAGCGGCTGTTATTGATTGTCTTGAACTAGGTCGGCGAAGACTTCCTCAATTTGGACATTCGACACAGGAGAAACCTGCACATGACCTGTACAGATTGTAACCGTTAACGCTCGTCCGACGCGCCGCCGGTCTCGTCGATCTCAAGTTTCACCGGAGGCCCCATGGTTGAAGTCAACGTCGCTGACTTGATCAGATGACCCTTCATAGCTGAGGGTTTGGCCCGGACAATGGTGCTCACCACAGACTCCAGGTTTTCGAGCAACTGCTCTTCACTGAAGCTGACCTTGCCGACGCGAACGTGAATAATCGCATCCCGGTCCATGCGGATCTCGACACGTCCCTTTTTCACGTCATCGATCGCGCTGGCGACATCGCCCGGCTGCACCACGGTGCCTGTGCGCGGGTTCGGCATCAGTCCTTTACGGCCAAGATACCGGCCCAGCCGGCCGATCTTGCCCATCTGGTCTGGTGTCGCGATCGAGACATCGAAATCGGTCCAGCCGTTTTCGATCTTCTTGATGATCTCGTCGTCAGCGATGTAGTCCGCTCCGGCCGCTTCCGCTGCCCGCGCGGCTTCACCCTCCGCAAACACCATCACCCGGGTGACTTTGCCGGTCCCGTGCGGGAGAGGAGCCACCTCGCGGATCTGCTGTTCTGCGTGCCGCGGGTCGGCCCCGGTAGACACGTGGAGTTCCACCGTCTCGTCAAAATTCGCCGGGGCGAGACTCTTGACGAGCGCGACGGCGTCTTCTGCCGACCGGGCGACGTCACTCGTCTTAGCGGCGGCCGCCAAATATTTCTTTCCGTGTTTCGGCATCTATGAAATCTCCGGGCCGATTCTCACTCAAATGTTGAACTGGCGAGGCTTGAACATGCTCCGCCTGATATGGCCCACGACAGAGGTTTTAACTAATCGACCACCGTCAGGCCCATGCTTCGGGCGCTGCCTTCGATGATCTTCATTGCGCCTTCAATGTCGATCGCGTTCAGGTCCTTGACCTTCGCCTCCGCGATCTCCCTGACCTGGGCGCGGTTAACGCGTCCAACCGTCTCCAGCCCGGCCGTCCCGGAACCCTTGTTCACCCCGGCCGCTTTACGCAGCAGGTCGGACGCCGGCGGGCTCTTGGTCTCGAAGGTAAACGAACGGTCCGTGTACACCAGGATGGAGACCGGCACGATGCTGCCGACCATCGACGCGGTGCGTTCGTTGTATTCCTTGACGAACTGCATGATGTTGACGCCGTGTTGTCCCAGCGCCGGTCCAACCGGCGGTGCAGGGGTAGCCTGCCCGGCCGGGATCTGCAGTTTGATGATTGTCGATACTTTTTTTGCCAATTCCTGTTACCCGCGCGCCAGTAAGGGCGCTAATTCTGTCTGTTGCCTGTCGGTTGAAGGGTCGTTACCCTTTTTGGATCTGCAAGAAGTCCAGTTCAACTGGCGTCTCTCTTCCAAAGAAAGACACCAGCACGCGTACCTTGCCCTGCTCTTCCAGCACGGTGTCCACGGTTCCCATGAAATCTGCGAACGGCCCGTCGGTAATGCGGACGCTATCGCCCTTCTCAAAGCCGATTCTGACCTTCGGCTCCTCCGCCCTCATCTGGCGCAGGATTCGGTCTACCTCCGCCTGCTCAAGCGGTATCGGCTTTGGCCGGCGCTCCCGCTCGTCTTCTGCGGAGATGAACCCCGTCACGCCCGGGGTGTTCCGGACGACGTACCAGGCCTCGTCATCCATCACCATCTGGATGAGCAGGTACCCGGCGTACATTTTCTTCGCGACCGGACGGCGCTGGCCATCCTTGATCTCGATCTCTTCCTCGGTCGGGACGATCACGTCAAAAATCTTGTCCTTGACGTCCATCGTCTCGATACGTTGCTCGAGATTCCGCTTCACCCGGTCTTCCTGACCGGAGTAAGTGTGGATGATGTACCAGCGAGCACCTTCGTTGGTGATCGTCTGTGAATCGGTAGTCAGGGCTCAGCCTCCGACCAGCAACTCGGCCAGCCGGCCGAATCCGTAATCAATAGCGCCCAGGAAAACGCCGAAGAATGCGGAGACAACCAGGACGAGGATTGAGAGGCGCGTCGCCTCCTGACGGGTTGGCCAGTTGGTGCGACGCAGTTCAGCCGCAACCTCAATGAAAAACCGGAACACTCCGCCACGAGGGGCGGAGCCGGCTGAGCGGAGCGCTCGCTGTGCTTGTTGCCTGCTGGCCATATTTAGTTCCTACCTGGTCTCGCGGTGCAGTTGGTGACATCGGCAGCGGGAGCAAAACTTGTTCAGCTCCAGCCGCGCGGTGTTGTTGCGCCGGTTTTTGGAGGTGTGATACCTCCGCTCCCGGCACTCCGTGCACGCCAGGGTTATAGATCCTCGGGGTCCGCCCTTAGCCATACGGCGGGTTCTCCCTTGCCTTCAGCCCCGTCATTAAACGAGGGTTCGTTTTTAAATTGGGCGGCGGCCGTTCAGCCGGGCCCCACACACTGTTTACGTCTGGGGATGTCCGCCGGGTCTGGCGGACATCCCACGTTAACGCAATTAGTCGTCGATGGAGATGAAGACTCCAGAACCGACGGTCCTGCCACCCTCACGTACTGCGAACCGGAGTTCCTCTTCCAGCGCCACCGGGTACATCAACTCAACATCCATCTCGATGTTGTCCCCGGGCATCACCATCTCAACGCCTTCCGGCAGCTTGATTTCGCCGGTCACGTCTGTGGTTCGGATGTAGAACTGCGGCTTGTAGCCGGAGAAGAACGGCGTGTGACGGCCGCCCTCTTCCTTCGTCAGCACGTAAATCTGGGCCTTGGCCTTCTTGTGCGGCGTCAGGCTGCCGGGCGCCGCAAGTACCGCGCCGCGGGTGACGTCTTCACGGTCAATTCCACGCAGCAGGCAGCCAACGGCATCGCCGGGCAGGCCTTCTTCAAGAGTCTTGTGGAACATCTCTACGCCGGTCACCGTCGTGGTCTCGGTTTCGCCGAAACCAACGATCTCGATGGTGTCGCCCATCACGACCTTGCCGCGCTCGATGCGGCCCGTGACAACAGTGCCGCGGCCCTTGATGCCAAACACGTCTTCGACGGGCATGAGGAACGGCTGGTCTGCCGGGCGGTCAGGGATCTCGATGTACTCGTCAACCGCCTTGGTCAACTCCATGATCGCCTTGGTCCACTTGTTGTCCGGATCGTCAAAATGCTCAAGCGCCTCAAGAGCGCTGACCTGGATGACCGGAACTTCGTCACCCGGGAAGCCGTAGCTGGAGATAAGTTCCCGAATCTCCATCTCCACGAGTTCCAGCAACTCCGGGTCGTCCATCAGGTCAACCTTGTTCAGGGCGACAACGATGCGCGGCACGTTTACCTGGCGGGCCAGCAAAATGTGCTCACGGGTCTGGAGCATCGGGCCGTCTGGCGCCGATACAACCAGGATCGCGCCGTCCATCTGGGCGGCTCCCGTGATCATGTTCTTGATGTAGTCGGCGTGGCCCGGGCAGTCCACGTGGGCGTAGTGACGGGTTTCCGTCTCGTACTCCACGTGCGTTATGGCGATCGTCACACCACGCTCCCGCTCCTCGGGTGCGTTGTCGATCTGATCGAACGCCATCGCCTTCACCTTGTCGTTCTGTGTTGACAGAACGCTCGTGATGGCGGCGGTCAATGTGGTCTTGCCGTGGTCTACGTGGCCAATGGTGCCAACGTTTACGTGCGGCTTGCTGCGGTCAAATACTTCCTTGGCCATTTAACTCAGGTGCCTCCGGGCCATCAATTGACGGATCTGCTATCTGGTGTCTTAACGAGGAGAGCTGGAGCCCACAACCAGGATTGAACTGGTGACCTCGTTCTTACCAAGAACGCGCTCTACCGCTGAGCTATGTGGGCCTCTCAACGAGGTACGGAATGCGCTCTCAAACTGGTGCAGGGGGTAGGATTCGAACCTACGTAGCCGTTACAGCGGCAGATTTACAGTCTGCTGGATTTAACCACTCTCCCACCCCTGCGCCAAACGGCAATTCTAACATTAACACCGCGGTGCAGGCATCGGAAAGACGTATTTCGTAACGCGTGTGCGTTCGCCGGATTCTGATTGCTCCGATTCATTGTAATTGGAGCCCCAGGGGGGATTCGAACCCACCGACCTGCCGATTACAAATCGGCTGCGCTGCCACTGCGCCACTGGGGCAAGTTTCCGGACTAATTCCGGCGCTGTTCAGACAGAAGGCAAACCACCTTGATGCCGGCTCCTCCGTGCCTTCACAACCCGTAGCGCCGTTACCGCCCGTACTGATGGTAGTCAGCCGTACGATCAAGGGTCAAGCAATTTGCATCCCCACAGTGAACCTGTAGGAGCGAACTCCCGGTTGAGCAAGGCCAGGAGAGCTACCGGGGACGGTGGCCGGGGCCGGCCCCGATCTGCTTTGCAGCGTGACCTGACACAGCGCCGGAAACCTGCCTGCCCCGGATGGGACTAGTCTTGGAGTCCGGCTCTCGCCTCGTCAGCGACGCGGCGCATGACCTCCGCAAGTGTCAGTCCGTGCTTCAGCGCAAGGGTCCGGCAATCTTCGTATTCCGGCGCCACACCGGCCACCTCGCCATCGACGCGCTTTATCTTCACCCGCGCCACCCCGAGCGTGGTGTCCACCTCCACGATCTCGCGGTCCGCTGTATAACGCTCAACCGAGCGCCGCCGCACGCCCAGTGTTGACGTCTCGCGAAGGATCACGTTGGCCGCGCTGTCGGCGTCGCCCTCTTTCACCAGGGCTGAGAGCAACACGGCGGGGCGGTTCTTCTTCATCTGGATGGGCGTCATCCAGACGTCCAGTGCTCCGGCCTCAAGGAGCCGTTCCTGCACGTAGCCAAAAAGTTCTCCGCCCATATCGTCGATATTGGTCTCCAGCAGAGACAGTCCAGCGTCCGGTGATCTGAGCGCTGAAGTTGCCGGCATCTCGCCGAGCCACAACCCGACCGCGTTCGGGTAGTCCTCTGGATTACGGGAACCGGCGCCGTAACTGATCTGGTTGACCCGGATATCGATCGGCTTGAAGCTGGCGATCGAGGTAACGAGCGCTGCGCCGGACGGCGTCACCGTCTCGCCCTTCGGACCCCATTCGCTTGCGGACCGGACCGGCGCACCGGCGGCGGCGTAGATCTGTGCGGTAGCCGGGGCGATACCGGGGATGCGTCCGTGATCGCTCATCACGAACCCGGTGCCCGCGGGAAACGGTCCCGCTGCGATATGCTGCACGCCAAGCAACCGGAACCCTGCGATCACGCCGACGATATCTACAAGGGTGTCCACCGTGCCCAGCTCATGCGGCGTCAGGTGATGGCGATCCACGCCGTGTACCACGGACTCTGCTGCGGTCAGACGGTCCAGCACCTCGATCGCCTTTGATCGTACCTCGTCCGGCAGCCGGCTTGACTCGATTGTTCCGGAAAGCTCGTCCCACCCGCGTCTCCGCAAACCTTCATCGTCCAGGTCCACGTGTACCAGCGTGCAGTTAAGAGCGCCACGCGAAACGCGCTCGGCTCGCAGCGTGTAACCGCGCACGTCCATCCCGGAAAGCTCGGAGCGCAGTTCATCAATCGGAAGCCCTGCATCCACCAGCGCGCCCAGCAGCATGTCGCCGGAGACGCCGCCAATCATGTCGATGTAGGCGGTTTTCATCGGGCTATCAAACAGTGGTGAGCCGTGTGCTGAGTTATGAAGCGCCGCCGCTTGTCGCAGGCGCCACCGTCTTGCCGATCGCCTCGTTCATGCTGCCAGAGCGGAACCCGGCAAGGTCCATCGTCACGTACAGGTACCCCGCCTCGCGGATTTTCTTCACGATAATCTGGCGGGTCTCATCGTCGATCAGCGATTTCAGGTCTTCCAGCGGAACCTCGATACGCGCCACGTCGCCGTGGTGGCGTACCCGCAACTGCCGGAACCCGGCCTCCCGTAACCCGCGTTCGGCCTTCGCAATCTGGGTCAACGCTTCCACGGTGACCATCGTGCCGTACGGGATTCTTGAAGCCAGGCACGCCTGCGCCGGCTTGTCCCACGTCGGCAGGTTCATCTCCTGCGAAAGCGTCCTGATCTCGGCCTTGGTGAGGCCGGCCTCGACCAGCGGGCTGCGAACTGTGAAGTCACGCGCCGCGTCCAACCCGGGCCGGAAATCGCCGAGATCGTCCGAATTCGTGCCGTTGGCGACCTCTTGCCATCCCTCGGAACGGGCGATTTCTATCAGATGGGTGTACAACTCGGTCTTGCAGAAGAAACAGCGTTGCGTGTCGTTAACCGTGTAACGCGGGTCGTTCATCTCGTCGGTCACGATGACGCGATGGTTCCAGCCTTGCGCCTTTGCAAGCTCGACGGCCTCGGTCAACTCATCCTCTGCAAGGCTCGGCGAGTGCGCCGTGATGGCGATGGTGCGATCGCCGAGGGTGTTGTGCGCCACTGCAGCAAGGAAGGCGCTGTCCACCCCGCCCGAGTACGCAACGATCAGTGATCCGTAACCGCGCAAGATCTCGTTCAGCCGCTCGCTCTTTTCGGCCAGCGATAGCTCTGTGAGAGAACTTGCCTGGGTACTTGTCATCGGTCGCTCCTCAGAATCCCGGACGTCGTCGGCGTCTGCATCGGGGTTCCACTTCAAACAGCTTGTCCGGCATGTCCTGATCGCCGGCATCGCTTGATTGAAGCTAGTGTACCCCGTCACGATGCCGCGGCAGCGCCATCCGTATCGCTTCAGCAAGAGTCGCGACCCTGGAGCCGGGTTCGTCCTTTTTTGAATCACCGGCAGAACGGTTTGCGGATTGGCCTGCCGTGTGGCTGGAAGGCAACAGGCAGTCGTTGAACCCGAGACGCCCGGCTTCAGACCGCCGCCGGGCCGCCTGTGGCACAGCACGCAGCTCTCCGGATAGACCGATCTCTCCGGCCGCCGCCAGCCCGGGATCGACCGCCACATCAAGCAGGCTGGACGCGATCGCCAGTGCGATCGGGAGATCGGCGGCCGGCTCGGTTAGCCTCATCCCACCTGTCACGCTCACGATCACGTCCTGGGACGCCAGCGGCAACCCGACACGCCGTGCAAGCACCGCCACGACCTGGTTCATGCGGGCCAGATCAACCCCGGTCGCAACACGCCTCGCCGCCTGTCCACTCGCGGGCGCCGTCAGCGCCTGCACCTCCACGATAAGCGGACGCGTTCCCTCGATCACCGCCGCTACCGCCGTGCCGGGAGCGGGATTGGGACGCAGGGAGCGGTCGGTTAACAGGGACTTTGAAGGGTCGGTCACCTCGGTCAACCCCTTCGCTCCCATCTCAAACACACCGACCTCGTTCGTGTGCCCGTACCTGTTCTTGGTGCCGTGAAGGATTCGCAGACTCCCGGCATCGTCGCCGGACAACTGCAACACAACGTCTACCGTATGTTCCAGGATCCGCGGGCCGGCTATCGAGCCGTCCTTTGTCACGTGCCCGGCCAGGATCACCGGGATTCCCGACGACTTCGCGCTGGTGGTCAGTCTCCGGGCGCACTCGCGAACCTGTGTAACGCTTCCCGCCACGCCGGGGATGTCGGACGCGGTTACGGTCTGGATCGAATCCACAATTACGAGGACCGGTCTCATCTCGCCGATCCGGGCGATGATGGCGTCCACGTCATCCGTGTTCAACAGGAATATGCGCTCACCGGACACGCCGAGCCTCCCGGCGCGCATCCTCACCTGTTCAGGGGACTCTTCTCCCGAGACGTACAACACCGTGCCGTGCCGTGCCGCAACAGAAGCCGCGATCTGGAGCAGGAGTGTCGACTTACCGATTCCCGGCTCTCCCGAGAGCAGCAGCACCGAGCCAGCAACGGCGCCGCCACCGAGAACGCGATCAAATTCATCGATGCCTGTGCGGAGCCGGTTCGAGGTGCTGACCTCAACCCGGGACAGCTCCACCGTCTCGACATGGGAGAACGAGTCGTAACTGCGGGCCTTGATTCCGTTCGCAGCCGATTTCTTCCGGGGTTCCGAGGTCTCGTTCAACGCGTTCCACGCGCCGCAGCGGGAACAACGGCCTTCCCACTTGGGATAACGCGCCTCGCACTCGGCGCAGATGTACACGGTCCTGGTGTCGGTTCGCGGCAATCCGGTCTGGCCCCTGCTGTGCTTGTTTCGGTACACGTCCCGAGGAGTATCCGTTTTACCACCCGCCACGGCAATAACCGCGCGTCACACGCCGCCGGCGCGTTGGATCAGACCGGTTGCCAGGAAGGCTTACCGCGCGAGCGCACCACCTTGCCGATGCTTTTGTCTATCCCGAGGTGGCCGGAGAATACCGTCCAGTCCTCGCGTTCCGCCCGGCCGAGAAGTTCACGGCGGGACCGGGTTGAGATCGCCGTGTCCCAGTCAAAAATCGGGCACCAGTCTTGCTCCGATATCTGCGCCACGTTGTGAAACAGATCGCCGGTCACAACGCCGGTCTGTCCGCCGGACTCGATGAGAACGCACTGGTGACCCGGCGTATGGCCGTTCGTAGGCAGCGTGGAAACACCGGGAGTGATCTCGTGGACACCTTCCACCAGGTCCAGAACACCAAGCCCTTCCAGCGGTTTGATGGAGTGATCGAACGCCTCGTTAGAGTTTTCCGGACGGGAGTAATGCTCCCAGTCGGCGCGTGCGACGATGTATCGGGCGTTCGGGAACGTAGCCCGGGGCGTCCCGTTGTCGTACGAGACGTTCCACCCGATGTGATCGCCGTGGGTGTGCGTGATAACCACGGTTCCGATGTCTTCCGGCTTCACCCCCAGCGCGGACAGGCTAGCCAGCAGCTCACCGGGCTTTCCGGTGTGGTCGTGCGGTCCCGGGCCCATCCCGGTATCCACGAGCAGGGCTGGCCCGCCGTCGGAAGGCTGTATCAGGT
>JADFQR010000205.1 GCA_022561735.1 Chloroflexota bacterium
ACCGATGTTTGATACTCGAATACAGCGCTGCCGATCGCCGTCCCGGCCATCAGAATCGTCGCCAGGATGAAGAACGGCCGCACCGCAGCAAAACGTTCTCGCGGCAGCGTGCGCAAATAAATGAGGACAGCGATTATCAGTATTATATAGCCGGGTTTCCATGGCATCCAACCGATGTGAAACATCGGTAATAATGCGAAGTCTGCGACGATTACCGGGACGGCAAAGCGAACTAAAAGAGACGATAATGAACGGATCTTACCGATCCTGATCCGGCGCCCGTACGAGATGGCGGCCACATCAATAGCCATTAAGCATATTTGCTCGTTGGAATCGTCATAACGTGTTCAAATAAAGGGCGTGTTTCTCGTGATCCGGTAAAAATGCTCAGGTCCTGACCGCCGGAACCGGTGGAGTCGTGAAGGTAAACTGAACAGGTGGCCGGGGTGCGATTAGATTCGGCGTATGGTGTTCCTCCGAGTAATCGAGGCCGTAGGTGTGGATTTGAACTTGACTGCGGTATGGTCAGGGCCTTCAGTGGAAAGTCGTTTGTGGATAATTGTTATCGGCATGAACATCGATTTCCAAACGATCGGCAGTCCGGCTGCGCCCTGAGCGTCTCATTCGGAGTAAGCGTAGTTGATTCGAACGCTCGCACGGTCGTGATCCCGCCCTACGATCAGTTGCAGTTGACGTGTCGTTCCGACGTTTCCGTACCCGGAGGAGTACGGACACTCAATAACCTGGAGGCCGCTCCCTGGCGCTTCACAGATCACCGACAGCGTCACGTCCCGGTTGCGTAACTCGTATTCGATTCCGGCCGACTTTTCCAGCACGGACACTTCCGGTGCGAGGATCATCCGCACAGTCCAATTGGCGTCTCCGGTGAACCGGTCTGTGATCGTCAACTCGCCCTTCTTAAATTGCCACCGGCGCGTCACGTGATTCCGTCCGCGCGAGTACGTAGCTTCTACTTCGCCGGGCGAGACCGAAATGTGATCGATCCTGCCTTCTTCCCGGCGGTCAAACAGTTCTCCGGGATTGACGAGACCCGCGCTGGAGTCCGATCGTATCGTACTGTGAGCGCTTGACGCTCTGAGTGCGTTCCGGAGCGACGAGTCGGCGGTGTAAACACCGCTTCCGGGATCGACGATGAAGTCATGGCCTCCAACGTTGAGTACGAACGAGAGCAGGTCGTCATGTGTGTGGCCTGTCGGACTCACGGCGCCGGCCGTTCCGATGCGGATCGCTATCCATGCCGACGCGTTCCTCATGACGCAGATGCCGCCGGAGGGAAACCAGGTCACATCGGTATCCGCGCCGCTGAACCGTTGTACGTCTGATGCTGCGATCTGGCGTACTGTTGGCCGAGATCGGCCCTCCCAGAGAGCGTGACCCACCGCTGCATCGACTGGATATTTTGAGGGTTGCTCGTCGGACGAGATGTCCAGCATGGGTCCGGCGAGCGCCGACAGATGGCGGTGGTCGTGAGGTTCCTCAACCAACCGTCCATCTGTGACCGTCCCCGGCCAGTCGAACCTGACGAACCTGCTGTTGTCCTGGTCACCGAACTGCGGTACGAGGCCGTTGGGTTTCGTGAGATCGCGGGTGGCCTGGATCATGGCCGTCAACCTGGACCAGAATCGGTCGGAAAACACCGTCCGGGAACGCGGGTCGAAGTCCCATTCGTCCGGCGCGACCCGTGGCGACCTCCGACGGGCTCGGACGGGCGATAAAGCGCTCGCCCGGACGGCGTCCGGCAGGTTAACCGAGACCAGCGCCCCGAGTGAGAACATCTCCGCCACCAGCCGATGATACCCGGTGGACCCTTCGTAACTCAGGCCGTCCGGAAGCACCGTGTGAGCCATCTGACGCTCAAGTTCCTGGAAGCAGAGCGCGAACCAGGCGGACGCTTCGGGGATACCGGGGAGCGCTGCCCCGACATGAAGCAGCCCGACTATATCGGCGAGATAGTGGTTGTCTGGAGAGATGTGCTCAAAGTCCAGGTTGGCTTCTATGAACTGGCCGTGCTGGTAGAGGCTCTTGGCGGCCAGCCATAGAAACGGGCGCGGGAAGGCTTCCGTGCCGAGTATGGAAAGCGCCCATATCCAGTTAGCCGCCCGGATTGATACGTCCATCGGGGATCGCCAGTTGACCCCGAACCGAACAGGATTTGCGGCGATCCAGTCGATTATCTGGAGGCTGACTGCATCGGCCGCCTCCTCCTTTCGACCGTCCGCCGCCCCTGCCAGCGCTATGGCGACCAGGTGGTGGGATCGTGATAGTTCCCAGGGGACCTTGATATCCACCCCCGGTGACGGGGCTACCCGGGCGTCCAACCACCACGTGCCCGGGTCCCATCGATACCCGGACTTGAAATCGACATGCCAGTCAATCGGCCGGTAATCGCTCAATCCCTCAGCCTGCCGTCCGTCTGGATCATCTCGGTTCGCCGGGCCGAGGGATTGGAGGAACGCGCCGGATGTTCGCACCAGCGTCCGCATTCGTTCCAGTTGAACGGCTTCTTTTTCCGGCCCCGGCGCCTGACTGTAGCGCGACCCGAACGCCCCGGCGGCTTCAAGCGAGTAATCGGGCACCGTCGGTCCAGAACCAAGCAGGTCGAACGAGTGGTTCAAGCTGGATTCTGCGACCGCTCTGAAACCTGCTACAGGAGGTGAATCGGCTGCGGCGGCGATGATGTTTGAGGCGGCTGACCTTGATAGGAACTGGTTGGGGAAGGTCAGCGCCTGTTCCACCCGTCCCTCAACATCAACAATGCGTGCAAAATCCGCGTCGCTCAGGGTGGTCGAGCCTGACCGGTCCCGGTTTCGTTGCCGCGAACGGGAAAAATCTCTCCAGAATTTCCCCGCCGCACGCCGAGGAAGATGTGACAGGGGAGCAGACCGTACCTTCCGGTAGGTCCGCGTAATTCGCCCGCTCACACCCTCACCGCCGATGCCCGATCAAACTCGCGCGAAATGAAATCCCGTTCCTCCGGGTAGGCTGACAGGAACGAGTCAAGAGCATCACATGCACTGCGCATGTCTGCCTCTGACATTCTCCCGTGTAGCGGAAGGTTGGCCATGTGCGCAGCGATCTCTTCTGAGACCGGGCACTGGCCGGGTTCATAGTTGATCTCGGCCGGTCGAGCGGGGAGGGGTGAGATCGCCTGATTGAACCATCGGCCTACGGGGATCCCCCACCGCCAGAAATATTCGGTCATCCGGTCCGGGTCGATAACGGGTAGCGGGAACCGGATAAGCGCGACGCCGTCCGCAGACCAGGCTTCCGGAAACTCGATTCCGTGCGAACTCAAGACCCCGGCGTAACGCGTTGAACTTCGTCTTCGCCCCTCCATGTTGGCGTCCAGTCGAGCAAGTTGCCGACCGAGCACCGACCAGTGGCGGTCGCCGATCGCCCC
>JADFQR010000206.1 GCA_022561735.1 Chloroflexota bacterium
CCACTTGGTCAGCTATCGCCATCGTCGCCTCGGGATCGTATGGATCTCCCTTGCGATCGGCTTATTTATCGTGGCGCTTGGAATAACCATGCGGCTTGAGCTGGTCTCCGCCGTCCGGGGAGACCGCGTCCCGATGGCGTTCTTCCTGCTCGCCACGGGCGCTGCGTCCAGCTTCGATATGCGTACGCGTGCAGGCCTCTACACGCAGTTGATCTTCAGCGGGATCGTGATGTTCTTCGCGGGAGAACTGGCGTTCAGCAACGACTTCTCGCTGCTGCTCGGCCTGTACGGGATGATCGTGGTCGGCTTCTTCGCCGTCTCATACTGGGAGGATGAAGCGCGGAAAGCGCGCAAGGTGCAGTTTGCCGGGCCGATGGCTCCGGTTGCGCTGACCTCAATCCTGTCTGTTGTGCTTTTAGCGGTGTCTGTCGGCGCGTTCATGTTGTTGCCGTGGAACAGCGCCCAGACGCCGCCGTCGCAACGCATGACATTCGTCCCGTTTTCCGGAGATGACGGCACGCCACCCAGCCTGACACCGGAACAGGCGCGAGCGCTTCTTGAGAGCGAGGGCTTCTTTGGCCCGCAGGCCAGCACAACGGTCGGCGAAGACGGCCTCGTCCAGATAGACCCGGAAAAGCCGCAAGGTGACGGGATCGGGGCGTCCAGCGATGGACTCTTCAGCGGCGTATCGGATGATGATCTGGCCGCGCTGGCCCGCATTGGCGATCAGCTAAACACCGATTTTGGCGACGCCGACGGGCTCGTGATGCACGTCCGCAGTCCCGTAGCAAGTTACTGGCGTGCAGCGGCGTTCGATACGTACAGTGCTGGCGAGTGGTACGCGACGTTCGACGATGACAGCCCGTATATATCGCCGTTCCGGAGGCGCGACGAAAAACCCGGGAGTGAGCGTTACCTTCAGACGTTCTTTATAAACAGCGATGTCGGCGGCGAGATCCTGACCGGTTACAACCCGATCAGCGTACTTGTGTCGCGCGATGGAGCGTTCCAGCCCGTTGTCGAGAAGGGGACCACATACCAGGTGGTGTCCGGGCGCCCGGAGTCATCAGCTAACGCACTCCGGAACGACAGGACAGAGTGGCAGGGGCCGGAGTTCGCGACGTTGCCGGACGGTTTCGGCGAGATCGCCGCCCTCACAAGGCGGATTGTGGCAGACGCACCGACCGATTTTGACCGCGCCGCGGCGATCGCATCGTACCTGTCTCAGCTTGAACTGGATGAGGAGGCGGAGAACCAGCTTGTCTCCGGGGCGACGCTGAACGACTTTGTATTTGGCGAAACACCGGGAACGAGTATCGACTTCGCCACTGCGATGACGCTAATGGGACGCGCCGCCGGTCTTCCGGCCAGGCTTGCCAATGGGTATCTGCCCGGGGCATACAACCCGTTCTCCGGCGCCAACACGGTGACGGAGAAAGAGGCTCACGCCTGGGCGGAGATAGCGTTTGAGAAAGCGGGCTGGGTGCCGTTTGACGCCGCGCCGCGAAAGGGCGGAACCGACGCCGCAAATGGCGCCGGCAACTCGTCGAACCCGCTGGCGTCTTTGCTTCAGAATCGGCTCGGAGACCGGCTCGCTACCGAGGTCGGCGGCAGTATTGGCGGCGGGTTGTCCGGCCTGTTCTCGCTGCTGTCAAACGGGTTCGTAGGCATCGCCATCGCGTTCGTATGGTTGGCGATCGGCATGGTCGGCTGGTTTACATGGAAGCGCTGGTCGGTGACAGGCCGGGCCGGGGCGATGTCGCTCCGTTACGCATCGATCAACGGGGAAGACCGCGCCGCTGTGCTGGACTCGCACCGGCGGGTTGAAGCGCTGGCGGCGCGCGCCGGATTCCGGGCGCGGAGACGAAGCGAGTCGTTCGCCGAGTTTGCCGGCGCCGCGATATCGGCCGGTCTCCCGGCCGGTGAATCTTTGCAGGGTCTCGCCTCGCTTGCCGAGCGCGCCGCCTACAGCGAATCGCCCATGGACCGTGACGCCGTCCCGGCCGCGACAGCCTGCGTGGTTGAGATCAGGCTGGCGTTTGCCGGTGTGGACCTGTCGGCGTCGGAGTCGGCGCAGGCCGGTCCCACCGCGGCTGCCGTACCGGTCTGAAGGCAAAATCCTAGAGACCGGCGCGTGACCTGCCCAGGACGTCCGGGTTGACCAGTACGTCCGGCATCTCGCCATTCAGCACCCGCACAACCTCGCGAGCGGTCCGTTCCTCAAGTTCTATCGTCGAAGCCTGCGAGAAGAAGGCGGTGTGCGGGGTGATGATGACATTGTCGAACGCGAACAGCGGGTGATCGTCCGGCGGCGCGGTGTCTTCGAGGACGTCCAGGCCGGCTCCGCCGATCTCGCCCTTCCCCAGCGCTTCGATAAGGGCAGGTTCATCGATCAGCGGGCCGCGGGCGGCGTTTATCAAGAAGGCGTCGCTCTTCATCAACCGGAGTTCGCGCGTCCCGATCATGCCGCGGGTCTCGGGGATCAACGGGGCGTGAAGCGTCACAAAGTCAGACTCTGTGAGCATCTGGTCCAGCGAGGTCATTCGCACACCTTCGGGAGCGGCCGCCTGCTCCACGAACGGGTCGTGGGACAGCACCGTCATCCCGAAGGCCAGCGCCCGTTTAGCGACGGCGCGTCCGATACGTCCCATCCCGGCGATTCCGAAGGTCTTGTCCCGCAAGCGGTGCATCGTATCGGTCAGCGAGACGGCGGCCCAGCCTGACGCCTTGACGATGGCGCTGTGCCTGACGATCTTGCGGTTGAACGCAAGCGTCAACCCCATGACGTGATCGGCGACCTCGTCTATGCAGTAGTCCGGGACGTTGGTGACCACGATGCCGAGTTCCGTGCAGGTAGCGATGTCCAGGTTATCGACGCCGATGCCGTAGCGGGATGCGATCTTGCAGTTGGGGGCGTTGCGGAGCACGGCGGCGGGAACCTGGGCGAAGCAGAACATGATGGCGTCAACGTCCGCAGCGAGTTTCGTCAGGGTCTCCACCGAGGCGTCGGGGGCGACGACCGGCTCGATACCGGCGGCCTGCAGCACGGCCGTCTCGGCATCGATGTTGGGCCAGACGTAGTCGGTAATAAGAACCTTGCTCACGTTTTGTTCCTCGCGAGGTTTCTCGGCGGTAGTGACGGTCTTGGATGGTGGAGCGCGACGCCCGGTTGGTCCTCGCCCGGATCTTCTCCGGGCAGAGGATTATTTCAATTCCCAGAAGGCTAATGGGAATGGGCTGGATGTTGAACAGTCAGGTGTTCGTGTGCGTCCCGGTGATGGAACGTCTGTCCCGGGGACGTTTCCGGATCAACGTGCACCATTATCCGGCCTGAATGTGGCACCGCGTCGAGCAACGCGTGCTCTACCGCGGCCGCGATCCGATGCCCGTCAGAGACTTCAAGATCGCCTGTCA
>JADFQR010000207.1 GCA_022561735.1 Chloroflexota bacterium
AGCTCCAGAACGCCGGGGCAGGGGTATTGGGCAATACGTCTCTGGGCGAGCCGATACTCTCTGTTGTTCTGTCAAAAACAGCCACCCAAGAACATGCGGACGGGGAGCGGCCGGGGTTGTTTACGGCTACGCTTTCGAGAGGCGAAAAGTCAGAAACGATGGTCCCGGGCGGGGATGTCAGACAGGAAACTAAATGGCGGCGACACTGACCTTTGACGATAGGGGCCTTATTCCGGCCATCGTGCAGGATGTCCGGGATGGCCGGGTGTTGACCCTGGCGTACATGAACGCCGAAGCGTTGCGGCTAACCGTTGAGGGTCCGGATGTCTGGTTCTACAGCCGCAGCCGGCAGGAACTGTGGCACAAGGGTGAGACCTCCGGAAATTACCTGCGGGTGCGGTCCGTAACGCTGGACTGCGATGGAGACGCCGTGGTCGTTGGGGTTGAGCCGGTGGGCCCCGCCTGCCACACGGGTGAGGACAGTTGTTTCCACACCACTCTTGGCTCGGACGATCTTGCGGACGCTGAATTGGTTGAACGGCTCGGCCCGGGTGAGTTGGCCCGCCTGTTTGCCGTGATAGAAGACCGGAAGAGCAATCCGATCCCCGGCTCATACACGGCGGAACTATTCAAAGACGGGGTGGACCGCATCGCGCAGAAGGTGGTGGAGGAGGCGGGCGAGACGGCGATCGCCGGGGTGCGCGGGAATCATGAACGGATCGCATCGGAGGTCGCTGACCTTCTCTACCACACGCTCGTGCTGATGTCCGCGACCGGGCTGTCGCCGGACTCCGTGTGGTCAGAGTTGAGGTCCCGCCGGGGCTAAAGCCGCGTTCGGTGCAGGCCCTGCCCGCTTAGAAACTATCTCAAAACTTTCGCCGTGTAAGCATGAACACCTCCAACCGCAAACGCATCGTAGGGGCCGCTGACTACCGGCCCGGGCGGTCCGGTGGGTATGGAGATGACCAGTCGTACCGGAAAGGGCGGATAGTCATTCGCCCCTACGGCGTAGGTGTGAAACGGTCTCGAAAGCTTCCATCCGGTGCGGGAGAACATTTTGAGATAGTTGCTTAGTCCGGTGACTCCGGCTGCGACGACTCTGTACCGCCCGTGACCACTACCGGAATCGGTCGCCCGGCGTCGAGCGCTATCGCTGCCTCGATAGAGGCGATAGCCACCTCACACTGGCCGTCATCGGGTTGTTTCGTGGTCAGATTCTGGAGCAGCAGGCTGGGCAGGGCGATGAGCTTGACCCACCACCAGTCTGCGTGGCGGCCGTTGAAGCGGATGATCTCGTAGCTGACCGCCGCCACTACGGGTATCAGGATGATCCGGGAGGTGAAATGAAACCACAACGGGTCGCGTGGGAAGAACATGAACGCCACTATCGATACCAGCACGACGGTCAACAAGAACGCCGTTCCGCAGCGCGGATGCGCGGTCGGATGGCGTCGCAGGCCTTCCGGTGTCAGCGGATCACCGGCCTCCCGGGCGTGCACCGCCATGTGCTCGGCGCCGTGGTAACCGTAGAGGCGTTGGATATCCTGCATTCGACCGATCAGCCATAGATAGCCGACGAACAGCACGATCCTGATTCCACCCTCGCCGGCGTTAGCCGCCCAGTCGTTCCAGCCGAACGACTCCAGGCCGCGCGACAGGAACAGCGGGATGATGAAGAACACCACGATCGCGAGCGTAAGCGAGACGGCGATCATTGCGCCCAGCGCGAATCCTCCCAGCGTCTCCTTTTCCTCACTATCGCCATCCTCGCGTTCATCTTGAGGAACGGCTGCGTTCGCTGACACAGCGAGCGCCTTCATGCCCAGCGTCAGGGTCTCGGCCAGGACCGCGATGCCGCGCAGAAAAAGGATGCGACGCCATCGGCTCAGCCACAATCGGCTTTGCGGGAGCGTCTGGACCATGATCTGGCCGTCAGGTTTTCGCACGGCGATCACCGCATCACTCGCGCCGCGGATCATGACGCCTTCGATGACAGCCTGGCCGCCATAGAGCGCGCCCTTCGGGGGGGATTCGGCCACCGGACGCCTCCTCTTTCTTGTGACCGTCACGGGGTCACATTACAGAACGAGCCTGCACATGACGTGCAGGCTCGTGCATTTGGTTACGTGTGCTCGGTTCCCCCGGTGACAACCGGGAGAGACGTGACCGGGCACTTACTTTTCGTCGGTCTCGGCGTCCTTGTTCTCAGAATCTGTGGATTCCGCGGACGCTTCCGCCGGTGCGTCCGTTGCAGCAGCGGTATCATCCGCTGTTGGCGGGGCGTCACCGGCCAGCCTGGAGGCCTGGGTGGCGGCCCGGGCCGCTTCGCGTTCGGCCTCGACCGCTGCTTCGGCTTCGGCTTCTGCGGCGGCTGACCGCTCTGCCGTTTCCTGGGCCAACTTGGCCGCGTCCTCGACACTGCCGAGATTGAATCGACGCATCAAGCGCTCGACACGGCCTTCCGTGTCCACGATGCGCTGCTCACCCGTGTAAAAAGGGTGACACTTGCTGCACAGCTCAACGCGGATCTCGGCAGCCGTTGAGCCGATGGTCCAGATGTTGCCGCAGGCGCAGGTGACCTTTGCGTCCGTGTGGTACTGAGGATGGATTTCTGTCTTCATGTCTGTCTTATTTCGCCCCGGGACGCTGGAAGTGCCGGGTCACTAAATCGTGTTAAGAGGTAGTGACCGCGACGGGGTAAACCGACGCCCGTTTCCTGGTCTTCGTGTCGTGTTCGTAGGCAACCTGGCCGTCTATCAGCGCGTACAGCGTGTGGTCTCTGCCCACGCCCACGTTCAGTCCGGGACGGATCGGCGTTCCACGCTGGCGGACAAGAATCGTCCCTGCGGTCACGTACTGACCACCAAAACGCTTGACGCCAAGACGCTGAGAGTTTGAGTCGCGGCCGTTTCGTGACGTGCCGCTTCCCTTCTTATGAGCCATTGGTTACTCCTCCTTCTTCGCGGAGGCTTTTTTCCGGCGAGGTCGTTTTATTGAGATGTCCTGTATGAGCAGTGAGGTGTAGGGCTGGCGGTGACCCTTCTTGACGCGTGACCGCGTCTTGGACTTGTACTTGAAAATCGTCAACTTTTCGCCGCGGCCGTGCTCCGTGATCTCGGTCGTCACCGTGGCGTTCTCCACGATTGGACTTCCAACAAGGATCGTGCCATCGAGCGAAGTCATCAGCACATCGTCAAATTTGACGCTGTCACCGATCTCACCATCAAGTTTCTCAACGTTGACGGTGTCGCCTTCGCGGACGCGGTACTGCTTGCCGCCCGTTTTAATGATTGCGTAATCAGGCATAACCCTACAATCCTACGAGCGCGACCGGCCCCGGTCAACGAATCTAACCCTGCGATTGGGGTGTCCATTCGGCCGATGCTGCATCCAA
>JADFQR010000208.1 GCA_022561735.1 Chloroflexota bacterium
ACAGGTCCGGGTTGGCGGCTCGTATGAGAAGGAACGCGATGAACGCCAGCAGAAACAGCGCTTCCATGCCGAACACCATTCGCCAGCGAGCGCGCAAATACCCGGCGATCTCGGCGCGGCGCGGCCACCCGATACCGGCGGCCACGGCCGTCCATATGAGGATCGCGAGCACCACCGAGCCGCGACTGAAATCCGCTATGCCGGTACTGGCCATGAACCACGCCACAAAGGCCACCAGCAGAAGCCCGAGCGGTTTGTGAAGCAGGTAGCCGCGGTTCGGGAACGGACGGAACAGGACGTATCCGATCGGCAGCGCCATCAGGCCGAAACCCTGTATCGCCATGAGCCAGACGATCCAGGACCATCCCGCCGTGTCCGGCCCCAGGCTCACGATGTCGCTGAACGTGCCGTTCGCCACCTGGATAGCGCGTTCATCCTCCGTGAGCAGCAGCCCGACCGTGCGCTCTACGGGCTGCACCTGCCGCAGGATGACATCCTCGATATCGTCCCCGGACAACCGGCCGATGTTTTGAAACACCATCGGCCGCGTGTGGTCGTAGACCGTGAAACTTTCGTCAGCCCAGCCGAACGACACGTTAAATCCACCGGGGTCGGTGAAGCCGTCTGGCGCGGGCAGATCGACCCGTGCCAGACGGTCCGCGTCGTACCCGATCCCGAGGAAGGACGTCCGGCGATCATCGGTGTACGCAAGTTCGTAGCCGAGCCCGCCCGCGAACAACAGCTCGTAGTACGCGGTGGTGATCGGATAGCGCTCCACCAGGCGGGGGATCGTGCCGTAGAGCCGGTTGCTGAACAGGACCAGGTAGTCGGCGTCCGCGAGCGACCCTGAGACATCCCGCAACTTCGCCAGGCTGTCGTGGTCATACAGGGGAAGTTCCTGCACGTTGAACTGGTACAGGTCTGGCAGCCCTTCGTCCCAGTGTTCCTTGAGGATGGTGGAACCCGGGGCGGCGTTAGCGACTATCCAGTCAGACGCCTCCTGTGCCGGGTGCGGCTGGGCGTATATCGATGCAAACGCCAGCGCGTAATGGGCGGTGAATACGATGAGAACACCCACTACCAGCGGGGCCGCTGCCCTGCGCAGGCCGGGAAGCCTGCGAAGCGCGTCTACGAACCACCATGCCCCACGTCCGCCGTAAATCAACAGGAGCGGCGTCACGGGGAGCATGTAGCGCATGAACTTGACGTCGAACCAGCCGGTGATCGCCAGGTACGGGACTATCCATGCAAGGACCACCAGGTCAACTTTTCTACGTGAGCGCCACGCCACGATCAGGCCTGCGCCCAGCCCTCCCCAGATGGCGAGACCCAGTACCGGTCCCAACCCCCACGTACCGAGTTGCCAGGCCTGGTACAGGTACCGGGGTGTGTCGGCGTACTGGCGTGTAAACGGAAAGTCCACGATGCGGCGCACCATCTCGCTTTCCCGCGTCACATCGGTCCAGAACTGTCCGAAGTCGATGAACATGTACGGCTGTGCGACCGCCATAGCAGCCAGTGCTGCGCCCGCCGTGGTCAGCCCTCCGACGATGAATAGACGCAACCTGTCCCGGTTAAACGGCGCTAACGAGAACCTGTCGCCCGGCGCCGAGAAGGCTGAAATCAGGTGTGCGACGACGATCGCCAGCATGAGTGGAGAGGCGGACGCCTTTGTCGCGACCGCCAGCCCGAACAACACGCCGGCCAGCACGGCGTCCCTCCGGCGCCCGGCATGCGCCACGCGCACCAGGACCAGGATCGTAGCCATGATGAACATGGCCAGAATGGTGTCGACGGCAAAAAAATGGCTGAGCTGGATGTGGATGACGGCCAACGCCGTCAACAGGGAGGCGAGCAGCCCGACTCTGCGGCCATACCAGCGCGCGGCAAAGGCGAATATCAGGAGTACGGTGACCGTATCCGCCAGCGCTGAGATCGTGCGCCCGGGAATTCGCAGGTCAAACACGTCCCAGTCCGTGACGGGTGACGCGATCGCCTGCAAGGTGCGAAGCGCGTAAAGGGGCAGGCTCCCGTAGTTGAACCACCCGGGGTTGAGCGGACTGTTTTCAGCGGACAGAAGATCGCCGAACTCGCCCGGCGATGGGAAATCGATCTGCTGCGTCTGCATCAGGATCGCCCGCTCGTCGGGATGGAACAACCCCCCGTCGTCCCAGTCGATGCCGTAAAACCGCAACCCGAGGGTCAGGAGGACGATGAGGCCCAGCAACAACGCCGTCACGCGGGTGGACGAACCGGGACGCGTTCGCCCTGCGGGCGCGGGTACGCCAGCTCCTGAAATACCCGGAATATCCGAAATCCCCGAAATACTGAAATCCCTGAAATACTCGGGGAGACCTTCGGAGCGGATGGTTGCATGAAGATCGATTTTACCGGCGCGTGGGCATACAAAATACGCGTCTGAAGATCGGTTTAAAGGCATTGCGCGCCGTAGCGCCTCTGCCGTGGTAGTACGAGGATCGACTTCCAGCGGACCTAATCCGGCGCTTGCCAGAGAACCCGGCCCGGGCGCCGTCCATTGACCCACGTCGTGCCCGGGCCTACCGTTAGAACCTCTCCCCGGCTGCCGCCGGACCTCATGCCTTGTATTGCGGGCAGGCAGAAACGCCCGCTTCAACCTCAGACGGGAGTCTTGATGCCAGAAGCCGGGTCCCAGCCGCCATTTGAACGGACCGTTCTTGATTCCGGGGTACGCGTGTTGACCAGCTCCATGCCGCACACCGGCGCTGTGAGCATCCAGGTTCTTTTCGGCGCAGGGTCGCGCTACGAGACGGACGAACTCGCCGGTTCGTCCCACCTTTTCGAACACCTTCTGTTCAAAGGCACCGGAAAACGGCCGACGCCGCGCGAAATTTCCGAGGCGGTAGAAGGCGTCGGCGGAATCCTGAACGCCTACACGGACCGTGAGGCCACCGGCTACTGGTGCAAGATCGCACTCCCCCACTACAAGCAGGGGTTGGACGTTCTCCTGGACATGGTGCAGGACCCGCTGTTCCGGGAAGACGACATCGAAAAAGAAAAAAAGGTCGTCTTCGAGGAGATCAGGGCCGCACACGACTCCCCTGAGGGGACCGTGGACATGATGCTGGACGACCTGTTGTTCCCGGACCAGCCGCTCGGACGGGACATCGCGGGCAGCATCGAATCGGTAGAAGCGGTCAGCACCGAGTCGCTCAAGGAATACCACCGGACACAGTACGTCGCCGGTAATACGGTTATTTCCGTAGCCGGCGCCCTGTCCCACGATCGCGTTGTCGCGGATGTCGCCGAGCTGATGGGTGACCTGCAGGACGGCGAGACGGCGCCCATGTTTCCGTTCATAGATAACCTGAGCGGTCCGGTCATGCGGTTACAGCACAGGG
>JADFQR010000209.1 GCA_022561735.1 Chloroflexota bacterium
GCCGCTGAGGCCGGGCAACTGGACCAGTATCCGGTCCGGGGGGTTGCCGAGCAATTGAATCGTCGGCTCGGCCAGTCCGAAGGAACTCACCCGCTTTTCAAGAATCTTGCGGACGCCTTCAAGGTCCTCAGCGCTGGCCGCGGAGCCGTCTGGACGGACGGCGCGGTAGACAAGGTGGGACCCGCCTTTAAGGTCCAGCCCCAGCGAGAGCCCGAGAATGTTCTCGTCATCTCCCCGGACCAGATCCCAGATGGGCGTGTTTATTTTCACCGTCGGCACTGCGAGAACGGCAATGCTCAAGGCAAACAGGATCGCGAGGAGAATCAGTCCTCTTCGGGGTCTTCTCACTCAGGGTCTCCCGCGACGCGATGCTGCCCGCCCAAGGAGGCGGGCAAGCAGTTCATAGGCTTCTGCTCTGGTCCGAACGACGCCCGACGACTCTCCATCCCGGAGCGAGTCCAGCAACCGGCCGATCTCCGGACCGGGTCGCAAATCGAAGCGTTCCTGAACCTGGTAGCCATCAAGCAACAGGTCGTTGCTGACCTGCTCAGGCACTGGTTCAAGGCCACGGGAGAGTATATCACCGAGCATCCTCGAATAACGCTCAAATTCAGGTCCTTCTAACAGCGATCCGCGCGCCGCCAGGTAGTCACACATGTTAAGCAGGACCGTGTCTACGGCCACAGGTGAAACGTCGCGGAAGTACCGAAGGATTGCACGATCTGTCGGCGGGGCCCAATCAGCGCTCATCTGGGAGGGCCGAAGGTGCTCCTCGATCATCAGCGATACGTGGGCGATGGTGCGGCGGCTGCACCGAAGCCGCTCGAATATGACGGCCGCCATCTGCGCCCCGAGATGATCGTGGCCCAGGAAGCGAATCCGGCCGTCTGGCCTGTCAGGTGTCGGCGGCTCAAGCGTCTTCGATTCCGGTTTCCCTATGTCGTGAAGCAGCGCGACGGTCTTGAGAAGCGTCGCCCGGCTCTGGCCGTCGCCCACCTGTTCACTGAAATAATCGTCAAACTCCGGTCGCCAGGGCGCGCCAGAAAGTACCGGGTCGGACGACCGGAAATCTGGATCCAGCAACCCGGCGGCAAAATCAAGCGTCTGGAGCTGGTGTTCCATGACATCGTAAAAATGCTCACGCGGCTGGTTCACACCGCGGCCCATGGTCAATTCCGGCAACAGGACTTCAAGCAGCCCCAGCCGGTCCAGTTCCCGTACCGCATCCACCGGCCGGTGACCGCCGATCAACTCAAAGAACTCGTCCCGCACGCGCTCCCCGGCGACTTCCAGTAACAGGCGAGCATTGCCGGCGATCTCCCGGGCGGTGCCGGGCTCGATGCTGAAGTCAAGCTGCATCGCAAAGCGGACCGCCCTTAGCAGTCGCACCGGGTCCGACGCCAGGTTCCCGGCCTGCGTCTCCCTGATGAGGCGGCGGCGCAGGTCATCGACTCCGCCGTGTGGATCGATCAGCGCATCATCGATCGGCGCGCCCCACCGTTCCAGCGGCACGGCCATCGCGTTGATGGTGAAGTCACGCCGGGCGAGGTCAGCCTCAATACTCCCGGCCGTCTCGGTCAGGTCCAGCCAGCGATAACCCTCGGGTGATGCGTCCGATCGCCCGTCCGGTACGACCAGCCGGACGTGGCCCCATTCCGCGCCCATCACCACGGCCACCGTGCCGGTGATGGACGCCAGCTCGTCCGCCAGTTCAACGACCGGGGCCGATACGGAGAGATCGATATCCCGCCGGCTTGACGGTGATGCCGCACCGCCCGTGCGCGACGTTTCAGAAAGCCTGTCGCGGACGGCTCCCCCAACTACGCGGGCCGATATCCCGCGCCCCGCCAGGAAAGACGTGACGCTCGCCAGAAGTGCGTCCACGTTTGCGACTACCCGCCGGACAGGCGTTCGAGGTCCTTTTCGGTGGCCTCGACGATCACCTCGTCCTTGATATCGGCGATCCCGTTATGACTGTTGCCTGCAATCAATATCCGCTTCTCGCCGCGGCTCTTCATGAGGCCATCGTCTTCAACCTCCACGGCAAAGTCGTGCTGATGCTCGGACTCGTCGTCGTCACCGATCTCGTGGAGATCCTCGTGGCTTTTCAGATGGTCCAGATACAGGATGCCGTCCAGGTGATCGACTTCATGTTCCAGCACCTGGGCAAACATATCCCTCGCGGTGAGGCGTAATTTCGCCCCCCATTCGTCCACCGCACGCGCCTTCACACGCTCCGCCCGGATGATGTCGCCGACAAAACCCGGCACGCTCAAACAGCCCTCTTCGACCTCGCGCTCGCCATCGCGGCGCGTGATCTCCGGGTTGACCAGGATTCTCGGGTCGTCTTCATCCCGCAACTGGAGAACGATGAGTCGCTTTAACTCACCGACCTGGGGCGCGGCCAGCCCGACGCCACCGGCATCGTGCAGCGTCGCAATCATGTCCTGCGCCAGCTTGCGAATCGCGTCATCGACCGCGCGAACCCTGCGCGATTTCCGGCGCAGGATGGGATCGGGGACTGTTCTTATTCGGAGGATTGTCATGTGCGATAGGGGCCACTCGTGACGGCCTGATCCGGTTACAAGTATAAGTTCAGCCAGAGTGCACGGCGGCAACTCGGGACGTTTACCCGGATAACCCGGCGTGTTCCTGCGTCACCCCTGGCATCACCGCGGGCGACCGCGTCAAGACGCGTCATCACGAGACCGACGCCGGGTCCACATCAACCGTCCAGTCCCGGCCGAGCGGGACGCGATCCAGCAACCGCTCGGGATGGGCCCCTTTCAGGATGATGTGCCACCGGGTCACGCCGCGCATCCGGAACGGGTAGCTGGGGCTGGGGCCGAGCACCTCGGTGCCCGTCTCGCCGGACGCCAATCTCTCCTCGTTCAGCATGGAAGCGAGCCGTTTCGCCTCCTCAAGCGCAGCGGGCGCGTCGTAGTGGGAGTGTCCGAGCCGTATCAGGCGCGTGAACGGCGGATCGGCATGTTCCGCCCGGAGAGCTATCTCCACCTCATAGAACGCCTCGAAGTCCTGCGCGGCGGCGGCCTGTATTGCGTAATGCTCCGGCTGGAACGTCTGGATGATGGCGGAACCGCCGTCAGGGCCGCGCCCGACGCGTCCCGCAACCTGCGTGAGCACCTGGAAAGCGCGCTCGCCCGCACGAAAATCGGGGATGGCCAGCCCGGTGTCTGCCGAGATGACCCCGACCAGTGTGACCTCCGGGATATCCAACCCCTTTGCCACCATCTGGGTTCCTACGAGCACCCGCGCATCGCCATTCATAAAGCGGTCAAGCACCTCGGAATGCGCCCTCGCAGTGCGGGCCACGTCACGGTCCCAGCGCAACACCCCCGCGCCGGGGAATCTTC
>JADFQR010000210.1 GCA_022561735.1 Chloroflexota bacterium
GGGACCGATGATGGCCCGCGGGAGGAAACGAACGCTTCCCCTGAAGCGCAATATGATGCAACGTCGCCGGATTCGCCCGCCGATGGGGACGCAGAACCCGGGATAACGCCGGTAGACGACGAGGAAGGGCCGGTGGAGGAGTCCGACGCGCTCGTGAGCAATGCCGGGGAACCTATCGAGGCTTCCGAGTCAGTGGATGTCGCTAACGCAGTTGAACCCGGCGGCGACCCGGTGTTTGATCGTGAGGCTGAACAACTGGCGCTGGATGCGGCCGAGGACGAGTTGACGGAGCATGCCACCAGCACGCCGGAGGAGAGCGGACCGGCGATCTTTGGATGTAACGTTCCGCTTGGAGGCTCTGACGTGATCGGCGGAGAGTACGCTCTGCTCGGCGTGGGGTTGCTCGGCCTGGGCTTCAGACGTCCGATGGGGGCTCTTCGCGATATGTTGTGGCCAGCGCTGCGCTGAAGGTGAGCGAACCCCTGGCCGGTGAACGCCGCCTAACGGACCTGTAACACCACGAAGGCGAGCCCTCGGACGCCGTCGCTTTCCGTCTCGTGGAAGGTCAGAACCGTGCCCGGCGCTTCCCCCGGAATCGCCACGAACCTCGACGACCGGCCAGATGTTATGCCGGTAGTAGAAGCAGCAGACCACCCGTTCAGCTCCTGGCGGCTGCCGTACACGGTCGCTCCCCCGTCTGCGACCCACGCCAGGTGCCGGGCCCCGGCCATCGGGACAAGAGACAGATCGACGAAACGGAGGACGCCGTCCGCAGCGATCACCTCTCCGCGAATCCCGGCTGAGGTGGCTTCCACGACGACGATGCGTGATACGTCCTCGCCAGGTAACGATCCCGGCACTGACTCGTTCCATGCCACGGTGGCCAGTCCCGGCCTGTCCATCAGTACGGCGACGTCCGAGAGCCCGGCGCGTCCACTTGCCACGACGTTTACCGGGCTCCACCTTCCAAGGCTGTTGAAACTCAGGATCACGGAGCGACCGGTATCCGGTGCGTTCGCTATGACCCCGACGACCGCCGTGCCCGGCGCCGCCGATACAGACAGCTCGGAAATCGCACCCGGTGCGTGCATCACCGGTGATGGCGCGGACCAGCGGCCGGAGACCCACTCCGATGCATATACGACGATATCGCCGGCGGTCAGAAGGTTGCCGTCCATATCGCGCGCCCACGCCACGACGAACCGGCCCGCGCCGTCGGATGCGATGACCGGAGCGAAATCCGGCCGGTTATCGTCGGTTATAGCCTGTGGCGTTGACCAGGTTCCCGTCGCCGCATCCATGAGGCTGTAGAAAAGCTCGGCGGTGGACGCGCTCCGGACGAACGCACGCGGATCGTCCCCGATGTCTGGAATCGCAGACCAGACAAGCATCGCCTCGCCGTCGGCTCCAGAGGTGATCGCCGTGTCTACCGACATGCCCTGTGGCAGGACATCGACAAGAATTGGAGGGGACCATTCCCCGCCGTTTGAACCTGCCCGCAGGAGGGAGACGCCGCCCGAACCCGGACGGCCCGAACCGGGATTCGCTGTCACGAACGACACGAAGAGCGCACCGTCTGTATCACGAGTCGCCGATATGGCCGGTCGGGCGAGCCCTCCCGCGCCAAGAACTTCCGCCGAATCGCCCGGACGCGGACCTGTGAAAGCGCCCGCCGCACCCTCGACCCATCGTGGCTCGCCAACGATCAGCGCCGAGTGGGCGATGCTTTCCGTTCCCGGGTCGCGATCGAAGAACGTGAAGTCCGGTATCTCACGCCCGGAGTTCCAGACGGACCACAGCTCGCTGGAGATCGTGAGACCGCCTGATGCCGTCGACCGGGCTTCCCGGACGGAGCCGCTTCCGGCGACCTCCGCGAAAGCGGCGACGGTCCGTGAGTCAAGCCGTCCATCGATCTTGAGGTGGCTCATCACGGACGTTCCGAACTCGAACTCCGTTATCGAGACTATTTCAAAGCGGGCGCCCGCCACGACGTTGCGTTCGCCGGTGATCGGCGGCGTTGCGCCGGGCGGCGGTGGCGGCGAGAGGTTCCAGGACGCGTCCGTACTCACCCGCTCAGATACGGTTCCCTGGATGCTCCCGGCATCGCCCCCGCTCGCGAGCCGGTTGAGCGGCGACCACAACGGGTTCGGCAGAAGGCGCAGGTCGATCGCTTCACTGCGCGTTTCGCCCAGGGCGGCGCTGATCGATTCACCCCAGATACCGGCACCGGACGCCGATGGAACGGCTGCGCTGTCCAGGCTGAACAACCCTTCGGCCGTGACGGTGTAGTTGACAGCGCCCTCGTCTGGCGGCGTTGGCCCGGATGTGAGAGAGCGGAAATCAAACAGCCCGGTCTCGCCGTTAAGGGTCGCAATTGAAAGCACAGCCTGTACCTGTCCAAAGACCGGCCTGGTCCCGGACAGTTCACCAAGCAGTTTTCCTGCCTTCGGCGGCCCGAAATTGGAGGTGACAACGATGTCCGGCAGCTCATACAGCAGGTATTCACCGTTGCGCTTGATTTGAAGCGACCCGGGCTGCGCTTCAAACGTCAGCGTGGAGCCGGCCGCCGTAACGAGTGCGTCGCTAGCCGGTGCTACCGGCGTCCCCGCCATGCCGGTGAGGATAGAGAGCGGGTAGCGTTGCCCGGATGGCCAGAGCGGCCAGTCAAATCCAAGCGTGACGACCGAGCGTGATGTGCGGGCGTCGACCCTCCACTGCAGTACGCCGCAGGGCAGGTCAGCTACATCCAGATTGCCGCCCCATGTTCCGGTACCGGATGCGCTTCCGGATAAAAGCGTGCCTCGCAGGTGCAACGCCCCGCCCTGAATCGGCGTTCCCGGGCAGGCCTCAGCGACGTTGATTACCAGGTCAACCGACTCAACCGGGTCGTTGAAGCCCGGGCGAAGCGGTCGCACCCCGTCCCTGTTTACGCGAACTTCCCAGAGCGTGTTGGTGGCGGGCGATGACAGACCGCGTAGAACGTATCCCTTCAAGGGGAGACCGTCTGCGCGCTGTGTGATGGTGAACGATTCCGGCACGATCAGGGGTGGAGGAATCTGCTCGATGGTCAGGGTGAATCGCGCGTCCACGATACTGTCGCCGGACGCGTCGGGCACAAGCACGCTGGCGGTATACGGATAGTGGCCGGGGGCGTTCACGATGACCTCTGTTATTCCCGGGGGGGCGCGGAACGAGACCACGCCGTCCGAGCCGGTGGCAAGGTCGGCTCCGAGGGGCGAAAGCGTGACCGTGGCGCGGCGGTCTTGCCCGGTGACCGGAACTCCGAGGCCCGCGTCGAGCCCGGAGACCGGCGGCCCTTCCGCCGCGGCGGCCACGATGAGCGTATTCAAGCGGCTGGATGGTGTGAGG
>JADFQR010000211.1 GCA_022561735.1 Chloroflexota bacterium
GAACCCCCCGGCAAATCCCACTTGGACACCAGATCGTCCCGCCCCGGTCTATCGGCATCGTCGGACTCAAACTCGCAACGTCATCGCGACCTTTGACACGCCCCCTCGTTCGTCCGCGCTGCGGATGCGCCCTTTTTCCCCGAGCCGGGCGCGCGATACAACTGCGACGCGCGGGGGATTCCTCGCTTCCGGCTCAGAAAGACAGCGCGAGCCAGTGGCTCCAATTCGGCGTGTTATCTCGTTGGTCAGCTTGGTCAGCGGGTGCCGACGGTCATCATTGCGGTGGCGTGATCTTGGTCAGCGTCCTGCTTGACGTGTTCACCACCCAGATTGCGGCGTCATGCCCGGGCCGGGCCCCGGCCACGACCATGCCGTTCGGCCCTTTACCCACGGGCAGCGTGATGATCTCAACACCGTCCAGCGCTATCCGGGTGACGGTGTTGTCGACGAAGTTGCTGACCCAGACAGACTCGCCGTCAAACACCAACCCGGACGGCCACTCTCCCACCTCGATCTCCTGCAGGATCTCGCCGTCCGTGCTGAGGCGGATTACCAGGTTGAGCCAGTTAGACGCCACCCACACGGCCTCGCCATCGAACGCCAGCGCAGTTGGGCCCTGTCCGCCTGTATCAGTCCCTATGCCTTCGTAGTCCACGTTGCGCTTGCCGACCGGGAACGACCCCAGCAACTCGCCATCGAGGGAGAACTTATCGATGGTGTGCAGGTTCAGGCTCGCCAGCCAGATCGACTCTCCGTCAAAGGTCACCGCCCAGGGTGACGGGTGGTTGCCGGGCACCGCGATGGAAAAGAGGTCCTCGCCATCAGGGGCGAGCTTGTGCAGGGAGTTGCCCCATGATGCGACCACCCACATATTTGTCCCGTCGGTGATCATCGCAGCCGGGGACGTGTAGCCGCCGCCCACGGGGAACGTCCCGATCTCCTCGCCGTCCAGGGCTAACTTCGTGACAGAACTATCCGCGTTGTTCCCCACCCAGATGAACTCGCCGTCAAAGGTTATCGCCCGCGGAGAGACGCCCACGGGGTATGTGGCGATGATCCGCCCGTTGTCGTCGAGCCGGGAGACGGAGTTGTCCCCGACGTGCGCAACCCAGACGTTTACGCCGTCAAACGCCATGTCGCCCGGGGTGTCGATACCGCTGAACGTCTCTATCAGGTAGCCGTCTACGGTCATCGGCGGCGGCGGGACGGGCGTTGAGGTTGGCCGGGGCACGCGTGTGGGGGAGGGCGTCGCCGTTGCTGAAGGGGTAGGCTCCGGCGTCGGGGTGGCAGGGATCGGAGTGTCCGGCGCCGTATCAGGTGGGACGTCACCGCCGTTGCATGCGGTTGCAACTATCGCGATGAGCGAGGCGACAACTGTGAGGGAGCGACGCCAGCCATGATTCAGACTGCCGGGACCAGAACTGGGGATCGGGAGACGCCGGCCGCCGTTCCCGGTGGACGCGCCAATACATCGCATCGTCCGAGTTAAGCGGAGCCTCGCGGGCTGGTCAACTCCCTTCAGGTTGTCGGGTCCAGTTCCGCCAGCCGTTTTCTCACCCCGTCAGCGATTATGTGGAACTCGTCCGCAACCGCGTCGCAGGTGAACACCGTCGGCTTCGTTTCCGAGTGCTGGTAGTCTGCGCGCATCTGTATCCGGCCCAGGAACGGCAGGTCCATATCCTCGGCCAGCTCCTCTCCCGCTCCCTGGCCGAAGATGTCACCGGACATGTTCTCGACCACGCCGAGCACTTCAAGGTTGAGCTTGCGGACCATGTTGATGGAACGCTTCGCGTCCAGCGCCGCAAGCTCCTGCGGCGTCGTGACCACCACGAAACCGTCCAGGTTCAACGTCTGCATCACCGTCAGCGGAGCGTCTGACGTGCCCGGCGGAAGGTCCACGATCATGTAATCCAGGTCTCCCCAGTCCGTGTTCGTCAGGAACTGGTTTATGGCGTTGTGGATCATCGGCCCGCGCCAGATCGTCGCCTCTTCCTCGTTCTCCTGGAACATCGACATCGACATTACGCGCACGCCGAAGCGGGACGGCGGGACCATCACCTTCCCGTCTTCTGAGCTTGGGCCTTCGGTAATCCGCATCACGCGGGTTACGTTGGGACAGTCAATATCACAGTCAAAAAGCCCGACGCGAGCGCCTTCTTGCGCCAGCATCACGGCCAGGTTGACGGCGACGGTCGTCTTGCCGACGCCGCCCTTGCCGGAATAAACGCCGATGCGTTTTCCGATTCGCTTGAGGCGCTCGGTCACAAGGCGCTTCTGTTCCCAGTTGCGCTTCATGCCCTCGACTTTGGTCTTTTCTTCGGGTGTCAGCTCTCGCTGCTTCTGGGTCATGTGACTTCTGATGTGTCCTGTATGTAAATGGTTACGCGGCTGGGGCGGCCCTGTCGCGGACCGCCCCATGCATCATATCGGTTACTGGTCGACTCCCGGCTAATCCAGCCCGAGAAGCCGTTTTCCGTCGTCGGTGATGAGTTCCGGAGACCACGGCGGGTCCCAGACCATCTCCACCTCGACGTCTTCTACGCCCTCAAGCTCAGCGATTCGCCACTCGGCCTGCTGGGCGATGTACGGTCCCATGCCGCAACCCTGCGCGGTCAGCGTCATCTCGACGGCGACCTCTCCATCCTCAACCTCGACATCGTAAATGAGGCCCAGGTCAACGATGTTGACCGGGATCTCCGGGTCGTATACCTCTTTTAGAGCCTCGAGCACCATTTCTTTTGTGAGCTTTTGCTCGGTGGTCATTATCCGTTTCCTCAGATGGCACTGCCGGAACTCTGTGGGCGGCGTTCACGATAGACCCAGTCTACCAAGTGCTGCGCTCCAGGGCAATTAACATGAGTTTACTCGCGCTTATTAACTATCACGTATCTAAATCCGACATTATCCCGGCTGAATCCCCCCGGCTGAAACCCTCGCCTCAACCGGCGATCGCTGCCACCGGCCGTACTGCCGGCGCAAGCTGACGGTACTTCGGTATGCCGATCAGGGCGGCGGAGGTAAGCCCGACGGCCATGCTGATCCACAAAGCGATGTCGTACGAGCCGGTGCTGTCGTAAACGCGCCCGGCAATCCACACCCCGGCAGCAGCGCCCAGCGGCATGATCCCGAATATGGCGCCATATACCGTGCCGAGGCGGCGCAGTCCGAACTGGTCTGCGCTGACCGCGCCGGTGAGCGATATGACGGTCGTCCAGGACGCCCCGATGATCATCACGCCAAGCGTTGCCATCGGTAGTGAGGTTGACAGAAGGAGGACGCCGTAGCCAAGCCCGCGCAAGCTGTACGCCACGGCAAGGATGCGCCGGGTGTCCCTACGATCCGCCAT
>JADFQR010000212.1 GCA_022561735.1 Chloroflexota bacterium
GAACTCGTAATCCCGGGCTGAAAAGTAGTACCGGGCGTTTGGAAACGTTGGAGCGCCGTCCGTCATGTTCCAGCCGACGTGGTCCGGGTGAAGGTGCGTGTTGAGCACCGCGGTGATCTGGTCAGGCCGTATCCCGGCCTCTATCAGCCGGGGAACCAGCCGGCCCTCTCCACCCCCGAACATCTCCGGCACCGATGGTCCGATGCCGGTGTCCACGATCACAACAAAATCATCTGAGATGAGCGCGAACGCGCCGAAGCTGACCCTGAACTTGCCGTTCTCATCAAGCGCATGATGAGTGCGGTGTGGCTCCCAGTCGTCCAGTGGCACGTCGGGAAAGAAGTCCGGCGGGTCAAAGGGCGGAGGCGCGTAGTCTTCGATGCTCAAGATTTCAATGCGGCCGATTCTTGCCGATCTAGCCATGCTCGCCTCCTCTCACTTCACTCGCCCGGACCCCACCGTCAATACAGGCTACTCTGCGCTCTCCCTCAGTCCGCCAGCACCTGCCAGTATCGCCGGCCATCGATCTCCACAACGTGGCCGATATTCCCATCGTATCGCAGGTGTCCCGCCGCTACCGTCAGCCTGTCCGAAACAGCCTTCTCGATCAGCATCTTGCGTGATGCGCGGGCCTGTTCTTTATCGATATCCGCACGGAACGACCAGTCGGGCTCCTGCAGCTGGGCCGGCGTGTGCAGCACATCGCCCGTGACTACCGCTGCCTGGCCGCCGGACTCGATCAGTATCGACTGGTGCCCGGGCGTGTGGCCCGGCGTTCCCAGCGTTCGCACGCCGATGAATATCTCATGGTCATCCTCCACAAGATCCAGCACGCCCAGGTCTTCAAGCGGCACTGCGTTCTCGCGCACATGCGGCGCAATATCGTCCTGCCGGGTCCAGTGCTCCCAGTCCACGCGGGACACGGTGTAGCGGGCGCGGGAGAACGTTGGTTTGCCGTCCACGATGTTCCAGCCGACGTGGTCCGGGTGGATGTGCGTATTGATCACGGCGTCAACGTCATCAGCCTGCACGCCGACCGCCGCAAGGTTCTCAAGCAACTTCCCCTCGACACCGTTCTGGGCAGCGTGCGGCCCCGGGCCGAGCCCGGTATCCACGATGGCAATGAAGTCTTCAGATCGCAGCACGAACACGCCGTAGTTGCGTGGATACAACCCGTCTTCCGTAAGCGACGACTCCCGGTACGGCTCCCACGCCTCGATCGGCACGTCCGGGAACGGCTCGGTCGGCGGCGCTGGCGGCGGGATGAAGTCACAGATCGCGATGATCTCGATGCGGCCGATCATTGTCGATAGAGCCATGTGTCCTCCCGGGAATAGTTGTTTCGCCACGCAACTATTACGGCGTGATCTGGACCCCGCCGCTCGTGAGCTGAATCCGCATTTTACCGAACTGCAGCTCCACGTCACCAAGCCTCTCCAGCTCGGCCATTACCTGTTCCATCCGTTCAGCCAGCGGACCCGGCTCATGGCCGGACCGTCGCGCCGCCGCCTCCGGGTGCATCGGGCGCGTCGGAACGCTGCCCCAGAGGGTTCGCATCGGGCTTGCTTTGATGAATGACGAAAACCCGTCCATGAAGGCCGCAAACGCCGGTCCGGAGACCGGGTGCGGCGCGTGTCCGGCTGACGGGTCCGAGAACCTGAACTCGATCACGAGGCCGGCCGGCCCGGCTTCCACGATCTCGAAAACCAGTTGAGGGGAGGGTGAGGAGGCGAACGCTACAGCCCCTTCCGGGGTCGTCTGCGCGGCTTCGCGCGCCGCCGCCTGTGTGGTCCGCAACAGCGAGTAGAACGCTGAAACAGACTGCGTTGAAGATGGCAGGCGAAGGATCAGGGAGTCCTCCCGGGCTGCTGTGGCGCCGCTCATCTCAACACCCGCTCGTCCCCTACCCGTCGCGTGATCTGCTGCCGGTCGAGATGTTCAAGCAGGGCAAGGGTGTACTTCCGGCTGGTGCCAAACATCTCTCGGACATCCGTGATCGTGATCTGTCCGCTCTCAGAAGCGTGCTTCCGCACACCTTCGACCATCTCCTCGTAAGCTGACTTCAAGAACACCACATCCTCGGACGCACGCACGACTTCACCCTTCTCGGCCAGGGCGGCGACCAGTTCCGTGTCGATCGGCCGGTCGGTCGGCGGCGAGTACGGGTTCTCAGCGAGCCGCTTCAAATACTCTTTTACGATCTTCTTCTGCGCGTCATCAAGTTCCGGAGAGTGGCCCGGGATCCTGACCGTTGACCCATCGTCCTCGACCACGGATTCCGCGGTGAGTCGCTCAAACACCAGGTTGAAGACCCCCGCCCGCATCTTGAGCCGGCTTCGCAACTCCTCCCGCGGCATCCCCCGCCGCAACGGGTATGAGCGGTGGTATTCACCGATTGCCGCGGTGGCCGCCGCCGCCACGTTCGCCCAGCCGTTCGATGAGTAGAACACGCTGTTCTGCCCGGTACCGAGCTGCGCTGCGAGACCGTCTTCTACCAGGGCCGATAGCTGATCGTCGATCGCGGTATCTGCCAGGTTGGCCGCCCGTGCGAGTTCGCGCGCTGTAGCGGGTTCAACAGAGGCCAGGGCGCTGTGCAGGACGTCCGATTCAGACCCCTGCCGCAGCGTTTCGAGCCGATCAAGCGTCGGTTGATGCTTTCGCCGATGCCGCTTCGCGTGCGGCTCGACCACGACGCCCCCTCCGAGCGTGTAGTTGGAGTCCCGGATTACGAACAGATCGTCCTTCACCACCGGCATCGGGTCCTGGAGCTTGATCTGCGCCCAGCTCGTGTCGCCGGGAGCCATCTCGTCCACCGCCAGGAGCCTGATCCGCGCCGGGGTCTCGGAGGCGCCGATGTGGAAGGTGACGGTGGCGTTGTGACGGATCGACCTGGGAGCGTCCGGGATCAGCCGGAGTGACACGTCGATCGCATCGCACGCGGACAGCCACCCCGGCGTCGTCAGCACGTCGCCCCGCTTGACCTGATCGTGCGAAACACCGCCAAGATTGACGGCGACGCGCGTGCCGGGCAACGCCAGCTCCTCCGTGGTCTGGTGAGTCTGGAGGCCACGAATCCTGCATTTCAGGCCCTTCGGAAGCAGTTCTACCTCCTGGCCGACCCGTAACGTTCCGTCCACGAGCGTCCCTGTGACGACGGTGCCAAACCCGGAGATGGTGAACGACCGGTCGACCGGAAGTCGTGGCCGGCCCAGGTCCCGCTTGTCTGGCATCGCGTCTAGCGCAGCATCTATCGCCCCGAGCAGGTTTTCTAACCCTTCGCCGGTTACCGCCGATACC
>JADFQR010000213.1 GCA_022561735.1 Chloroflexota bacterium
ACGCGCGGGGTGACACTATTTGCGCGGGGACTTGCCCATGCCGCGACGCCGCGTCCCAGAAAGCGCAGGCATCCCCCCCGGCACTCACTCCATATCGCCCCAGGTCGGGCCCGTCTTGATCTCGATCTCCAGCGGCACCGACAGCTCCATCGCGGACGGCATTAGCTCCGATACCAGCGACTGCACCTCCATCAACTCGCCCGGCGCGACCTCGAAGATCAGCTCGTCGTGTACCTGGATGATCATGCGTGACTTTAGTTCACGCTCCCGGATTGCGCGGTCGATATTGATCATGGCGATCTTAATGATGTCTGCGGACGTGCCCTGGATCGGCATATTTACCGCCATCCGTTCCGCCGCCGCCCGCGCCATCTGGCTCCCGGCGCGGATATCCGGCAACCTGCGCCGCCGCCCGGAAATCGTCTCCACGTACCCCTTGACCCGGGCGCTCTCCTTCACACTCTCGATGTAATCACGCAACCCCGGGTACTTGGCGAAGTACATCTCGATGAACTCCGCGCCCTGCGCCCGCGTCAGGTCCGTCTGGCGGGCCACGCCGACCGGGCCGAGGCCGTAGATCACACCGAAATTCAGGATCTTGGCCATTCGCCGCTGACCATCGGGATCGTCTGAATTGTCGCCGTACATCGCCCTGGCCGTTGCGGCATGAATGTCCTCACCGTTACGGAACGCCTCCAGCAGCGCGGGCTCCTTCGACAGATGGGCGAGGATGCGTAGCTCAATCTGGGAGTAGTCGGCGGCGAGCAGCGTCCAGCCATTCTCGCTGTCCGCCACGAACGCCTTCCGAACGCGCCGTCCAAGCTCCGTGCGCACCGGAATGTTCTGCACATTGGGGTCGGAACTCGACAGCCTGCCGGTCGCCGAGCCGACCTGGTTGAAGCTGGTGTGAACACGCCCGGTCCGCTCCACCACAAGGCGGGGCAGGGCGTCCACGTACGTCGATTTGAGCTTGCCCAGCTCCCTGAACCTCAGGACATTCTTTATCAGCTCGAACGCGCTCGGGTGCAGGTCTTCACGATCCATCAGCCCTTCCAGCGTCGCCGCGTCCATCGAGTAACCGGTCTTTGTGCGGCGCGTCTTCGGCACGTTGTACTCGTCAAACAACATCGCCGCCAGTTGCTGGCTGGAGTTCATATTGATCTCCGTGCCGCCCAGCAACTCGCTCGTGTCCGCCTTGAGCCGGTCCAGTTCCGCCCCGAGTTCCACGGAGAAGATGTCAAGCGCCTCGGTGTCCACCATCACACCGTCCCGCTGCATCTGAACGATCACCGGCAGCAGCGGCATCTCGATCTGCTCAAACACCGGCCGTACCTCGTCCGAGTCCAGCCTGGGGTCCAGCTTCTGTTGCAGGCGCCACGTGAAATCAGCGTCTGCGGCCGCATACGGCGCCGCCCGGTCGATCGGAACGGCGGCCATCGTGATCTGCTTGCGGCCGATGCCGATCAACTCCGTGATCGGCGTCATCTCAACCTGGAAGAAGTCGAGCGCCAGTTGTTTGAGGCCGATCTGTCGCCGGCCCGTAAGCGCGGCGGCGATCATCGTGTCGAAGGCGACCCCGTTCACCTCCAGCCCGGCCTCATTCAGCACCATCACGTCAAAGTTGGCGTTGTGGGCGGTCTTCGGGACGTCCGGGTCGGCGAACAATCCACGCATCGCCTCCAGCGCCTGATCGCGCGGTATCTGCACGATCTCAGTGTCATCTGGCTCGCCGTCTCCCGCCGCGTCATCCGGGGCGGGCGGGACGTGGCCGACGGGTACGTACCAGGCCCGGCCCTCGGCGTTTGAAAACGACACACCCACGAGATCGGAGTCCATCGGGTTGATGCCCGAGGTCTCCGTGTCGAAGGCGAAGCCGGAGGCCGTCGATAGCTCTTTCACCAGCGCCTTCAAATCGGCGATATCCGTAACCGCGCTGTACTGCACCTCGACCGAGTCGCCCCGGCTGACCGGGCCCCCGTTTCCGGTGTCCCTGTTCCCATCGGACCCGTTGTTAGAATCCCCGCTCCCGAACCCCAGCCCGAGTTGCTGCCCGTCTTCCGGAGACCCGTCCCTGTTCGCCGGGTCCGGGACCTGCGCCAGCGCAGACCTGAACTCCAACCCGAGCAGCGTGGTCACCACCTCATCCCGGTCATACCTCCAGAAACGCGTGTCCTCCATCTTGAAGTCCATCGGGGCGTCCCGCGCGATCGTCGTCAGCCAGCGACCCTCAAAAGCCACCTCCCGGTTCTCCTCCAACAGCCTCCGCACACGCTTTGCGCCTCGAAGTTCACTGGACGGCATCGCCTCGATCTCGTCCAGGTCCTCGTACACCTTCTCCAGCCGATCACGGCCCTTCAGCACGGCGAACGCCGCCTTCTCACCGATTCCGGGGACGCCCGGGATGTTGTCCGACGGGTCGCCCTGCAGGCCCTTTACGTCCGGGAGAGACTCCGGCATCAGCCCGGCGAAGCGCTCGCGGAACGCCTCAATGCCGTACACCTTTGTGTTGCCGAACCCGGTGTACATCAGGACGTTCACAGAGTCCGAGACGAGCTGCAACTCGTCCCGGTCACCCGTCACCACCAGCGTGTTGACGCCCTGCTCCGTGGCGACGCGGCACATCGTGCCGATCAGGTCGTCCGCTTCCCAGCCGTCCTTCTCAAAGTACGGAATCTTGAAGGCGTCCAGGACCTCTTTTACAAGCGGAAACTGCTGGCGCAACTCGTCCGGAGCCGGCGGCCGGCCCGCCTTGTACTCCGGGTATCGCTCATCCCGGAAGGTTGGCGCGCTGGTGTCAAACGCCACGGCAACGTGTGTCGGCTTGTGATCCCGAACAACCTTCAGGAAGGTCATCAGGAAGCCGTACACCCCACGCGTGTCCTGTCCGGTAGACGTGGTGAGGCGTTCAGGGATCGAGAAGAACGCCCGGTACACCATTGCGTGCCCGTCGATAACCAGGAGCAGGGGGCGTTCGGTGTCCGAAAAGTCGGATTGGGTCATGGCGCAGGCCTTGTGCTTGGAGGTGGGCGCAGGCGGTTGGGGCGGGTCGTCGGCGTATGGCTGAACGGACGATGACCAGGGGCCCGATATGCGCCCGGATTATAGCTGTGCGAGCGCCTCGGATTTGATCGCACACCGCTCGGACGTAATGCAGGCACGAAAACGGAGTGATATCGGGATAAGTTGACACCGGGTCCTGTGTATGTAAGATTCCTATATATAGCGTGTCTATATATAAGGAGTCTGGGTATGACCACCGCCACCGGCACGGTGACCGGCAGCGACCTGACCGACGAG
>JADFQR010000010.1 GCA_022561735.1 Chloroflexota bacterium
CATGGCCGAAGTACCGTATCAGGGGTGAGAGGGGTATCAACCCTCGACGACGAAGACAGATGGCTGGTTGAGCCTCTTTCGAGGAAGCCTACCAACATAAGGAAGGATTACATCTCCGCCAGCTTCACCTCTCGGCCCTCGGACGCGCTCTTGACTGCTGCCAGTGCGAACGCTAGCGCGTGTACCGCCTCGTCACCGTTCAACTCTGGCTGCGTGCCGTTTGCGATCGCCGCTGTGAACACATGTGCGCCGCGACGGAAGCTGTTGCCCCAGTCCGTGTCCATATCGCTGTAACTTCGCATCTCGCCGTCCCGGTACAGGACCACCGGCGGCTGTCCCAGCAGGTCTGCCGTACAGTGAGTCACCCAGACCACCCCGCGAGTGCCCGTCACCTCCAGCCACTCATCGACCGGGTAGTACGAGGTCCGGACCATGAACTCCGGCAGCGTCAGCATATCCCAGTTTCCGTACCGCTCTGCGCCCTCGTGTTTCCAGGAAATCACCGACGGCGCGCCTGTGAACCGGTCCGTCCCGGCTGACGTGTCCGCCATCGCATGCACCGTCTCCACCGGCCCCATGAAAAACGTGACGATAGACGTTATGTGGAATCCGTAATCCAGGATCATCCATGCGGGTCCGCCGCGCGCCGCGTCCAGCCGCCACTCCATCGACTCCTCGGACATCGTCCAGCCGCCGTTGCCCTTCCCGAAGATCGTCTTGATCCGAATCGACACCGGATCGCCGATCTCCCCCGCCTCGATCATCGACCGGGCGCGCATGTAAGGCTCGTAAGTCCGGTAATTCTCAAACACCCGGAAAACCCGGCCTGAATCAGTTGCGGCGGCCGCGATCTGTCGGCCTTCATCAACGGTGATCGCCATCGGCTTCTGGAGCGAGACATGCTTGCCCGCCGCAAGCGCCTCAAGCGTTACCGGAAGGTGCAGGTGGTGCGGCAGCAGGATCTCGACAGCGTCTATCTCAGGATCGGCGAGCATCTCCCGGTAGTCCGTGAACGCTTTCTGCGCGCCCCACTCGTCTGCCCGCGCTCGCGCCACACCGGGCGCAAGGTCGGCGACGGCGTACAACTCGCCCGTAGGATTGTCCACGTATCCGCGCGCGTGCAGCGTTGAGATCGTGCCTCCGCCGATGAACCCTACCCTTACCCGATCGGCCATTATGCTTCCCCTTCTCCGTTCTCCAGCGACGCCAGAGTCGTCGTGACGCCCGTGCGCTTGCTCTTGAGCGCGGCCAGGCAGAAAGACAGGACCGCCCTTGCACTGGCGGCGTCTAGCTCTGGCTGCGTCCCGTCACGGATAGCCCGTGTGAACTCCCTGCCGCCGTTCCGGAAACTGGCGTCCCAGTCCGCATCAACGTCACTGAATTGTCGCGTCACACCGTCACGGTACAGCGTCACCGGCGGAACGCCGAGTAGATCCCCTGAGCATCGGTTCACCCACACCACGCCACGGGTGCCCGTGACCTCCACCCATTCATCGCCGCCGTAATGTCTGGTCCGTACCAACAGGTCCGGCGCCTGCACGATCTCCCACGATCCCAGCCGGTCGCCGCCTGAAAACCGGAACGTGATCATGGCCGGCGCAGACGAAAACGGGTCTTCATCATCCTGCGCCGAGAGGGTGTGGACCGATTCAACCGGTCCCATCAGATACATGGCGATCGACGCCATGTGATACCCGTGGTCCAGGATCGCCAGGTTGCCGCCGCTCTGCGCCGCGTTCTCCCGCCATGCGCGGGCGACCGGCGTGTGCGTCCACCCGCCAACGCCGCGGCCTGAGATGTTCTTCATCCGCAGCGAAAGCGGCTCGCCGATCTCACCCTGGTCGATCAACCTCCGGGCCAGCCGGTACGGCTCGTACGACCGGAAGTTCTCGAACACGCGGAACACATGGTCTGAACCTGCGGCTGCGGCAACGATCTTGTCCGCTTCGGCGATCGAGAGGCACATCGGCTTCTGGAGCGAAACGTGCTTGCCCGCCGCAAGCGCCTCCAGCGTCACCGGCAGGTGCAGGTGATGGGGCAGGATTATTTCCACGGCGTTGACGTCCGGGTCCGCCAGCAACTCCCGGTAATCCGTGTACCAGCGGTCGGCGCCCCATTCCGCCGACCGCCCTTTCGCCACCCCATCCGCAACGTCCGCCACGGCCACGAGTCGACCGTTCGGGTCGTCCTCGTAGGCGAGCGCGTGCAACTCCGCGATCTGCCCGGCGCCGATGAATCCTACGCCCACCCGTTCCGATGCCATCGACTGCAAGCCGCTCCTGCCGTTCTACTCGGTTCGATCTATCAAATACATGATGTTCTCATCGCGCCACGGGATGCGGTCCGTGCTGTCGCATGACGCCTTCACGTTGGTGACGAAATGCCCCATCGCTGACTCGAACTCGTCGGGATCGTACAGCTTGAACGTTGAGTAATGGTGATTCTCGGCCTGGAACAGCAGCCGGTCCATGTCCACCACGCGGTCGTACTGGAACTCCTCGATACCGGACAGCTCCAACCCGGGGGTGCCGGCCACCGCTGAAGCCATCTCCCCGAGGGTGTACAGGCGGGTTTCGCGATCCGCAAACTCAGGGAAGAATTGCCCCCAGCTGCCGCGCTCGTTCTGTGCCCGGGTTCGGGTATAGATAAACATCCGACCGCCGACGCGCAGCGTGCGCCTCGCATCGGCCAGGAAGGCCGGGAGGTCAAAGTGATGGCATGCGTTGAACGTGAAGATGTAGTCCAGCGCGTGGTCAGAAAATGGCAGGCTATCGGCTGACGCCACGTGCGTGGAGTGCCCGGTGATACCTTCAGAGTTCAGATAGCCGTCCAGTTCGGCGAGCATTTCGGTCGTAATGTCCACGCACTGCAACCGGAGGCGGCTGCCAAGCTCCCGGAACAGCAGCAGGTCGTAACGACCGGCCCCCGCGCCTATGTCCGCTGCGATGATGCTGTCCATCGGCCGGACGTGCTTACGGATGTACTCGATGGGCTCCCGGTCCGTTGTGCGCGCCTCGCGGTACGCCGCAGCGACCCCCGCGAAGTGATCTTTTGTCTGTGTCCGATTCTGTGTAAAGACCTGTGTCATACGCTTCCTCCAGATAAACGCGGTCAGCGCGTATTACAGGGACGCGCGTCGTTGCGTTGTTAACGTGGCGTTCGGTTTCAACCGATTCACCGATCGGGCTGGCCGGCTTTTGGCCGCGACTACGTAAGAGCCGCGGGAATCCCGTTGCCGTGTATGCCGCATCTGCGGGCCGAAACAGGAGTCTGCCTCTGCCCATCCATCCCAGGGGAAGGGCGGTCCGGCCCGGGCGCACACTGCCCCCCGGCGGTATGCGCTACGAAATACGTCAACGGGTTAATCAAAGGGTCGCGATGCGTCAAATCCGGCGTCTACGCCACGCCGCCTATCACGAACGTTTGCAACGTACGGCGGTGCGCCACCGAATCCTCATCATCGATCGGTATACTGCTCCCATGTTCCGCACACTTGGCCATACGTTTGAGTTGATTAAGACCAGCTGGCACGTCCTCATGAAGGACAAAGAGCTGATCTTGTTCCCGATTATGGCCGGGGTCGGGGTTCTGATCCTCCTCGGCGTGTTCTTCGTGGTCGGCAGCGCCACGGGCACGCTGGATCACCTGGACCAACCGACACAGATCAATACGGCAACCGGGCTTGAAGAAAGCACGATCGTGCCGGTGGACATAATCCTCGCCCTGGCGGTGTTCTTCAGCGCCTATTTCATCGTCATCTTCTTCAACGCTGCACTCATATCGGCAGCGCAGGAACGATTGCGCGGGGGCGATCCCAACGTCGGTTCCGGCCTGTCGCATGCGGCGAAGCACGTTCACACCATCCTGGGCTGGGCCATCATCGCCGCCGTAGTCGGGTTGATCCTGTTGTACCTGAAGAGCCGGTCGCGCGGCAACATGATGGGGCAGATCGGGACCGGGCTGCTCTCCACCGGATGGGCGATGATCACGTTCTTCGTCATTCCGATTCTCGTCACAGAGGGCGTCGGCCCGATCGAAGCTATGAAGCGGTCGACCGGCCTGTTTACCGCCACGTGGGGCAGGCAACTGACGGCGAACTTTGGCTTTGGGATCATCCAGATGGGCGTCGTGCTCGTGGCCGGTCTCATCACAGCGATATTCAGCGCCATCTCACCGATAATCGGGATTCCGGTCGGAGTAGTCGTGTTCGCCGTCGGTATCGGCGGGGTCATGGCGATGGAAGGCATCTTCAAGGCTGCCCTGTATGACTACGCCCGTGGTGAGAAGCCGCTGGAGTTCCAGGAAGCCGATCTCCGAATGGCGTACTCACCGCGTCCCGCCGCCGCCGCGGCGTAGTAACTATCTCGGGAGCATTGCCGCCGGAATGTCTTAATGACCTCCGGCCGTCATGGCATGGTGAGGTTCGCTGACTGCCGGACCCGGTTGCCGGTGCGGCAGTAGCGCCAGGCCGCCGCGCTTGCAGGGGGTCGCAGGACCCGTCCTTCCCGTGATGTGCAAGCGATAGCAACCAGGAAGGCCCGATGCGGCATCCGGTGCGTCAGGGCCGGGGTTAGCTGTTCACCAGCGCTGAGCGCGCCATAATGGCGGGGCCATTCAACGCCAGCCAGCGGAGAAGAGACTCTTGCCTGACGCCAATACCGAACTCGCCTGGACACCCGCACACCGTTTACGGGAGATGATCGCGACGCGTGAGGTGTCGCCGGTCGAGGTCACAGAGGCGGCGCTGAACCGGATCGACCGGTTCAACGACAAACTCAACGCATTCCTCGCTGTCATCCCGGAACAGGCGCTTGAGACCGCCAGGGCTGCCGAACAGGCTGTCATGCGCGGCGATGATCTCGGCCCGCTCCACGGGGTCCCGACCTCCATCAAGGACCTGGAGCCCATGAAGGGCGTCCGGTTTACCTCGGGATCCCTGATCTACAAAGACCGGGTGGCCGACGGCGACTCGCTCGCGGTCACCCGCATCAGAAAGTCTGGCGCAGTGATACTGGGCAAGACGAACACATCCGAGTACGGGCACATCGGCACCAACGAGAATCGCCTTGGAGATGACTGCAGGAACCCGTGGGACACGGAACGTACAAGCGGCGCGTCCAGTGGCGGCGCGGGCTCGTCGGTCGCAGCCGGGATCACCCCGCTCGCACAGGGCAGTGACGGCGCCGGCTCGATCCGCATCCCGGCAGGGCTGTGCGGTATCTATGGCATCAAGGGAACCCAGGGCCGGGTGCCACGGTACTCCACAGGCATCGATAGCTGGCACTGGTTCAACTACTCCAATGTCGGACCGCTGGCACGAGATGTCACCGACGCTGCGATCCTTCTCCAGGTGCTCGCCGGGCCGCACCCGGACGCCGAGCATCTGACCATCCAGGAAGACCCGCCGGACTTTGTCGCAGCGCTTGGTCGCGGCGTGAAGGGACTGCGTATCGCATGGTCGCCGGACATCGGCGGGGTGGCCGTGGACCCGGAGGTTCGCGAGATCGCCGGCCGTGCGGCGCAGGCGTTCGAGGAGATGGGGGCGACCGTTGAAGAGCCGGGGTTCAAGATCGACTCACCGGAAGCGATGTTTGACCTGCTCATGACGATCTGGCGCTGCCGTACCTATGCGGTGAACGGCGATCTCCTGGACCACCGGGAGCTACTTACGGACTATCTCCGTGACGGGCTGGATGGCGGCCAGAAGGTCACCGGCGAACAGCTAGGGGACGCATACTCCCGGCTTGAGTATTACCGCCATTACGTGCGTGAGTTTTTTAAGGACTACGACCTGCTGCTCACTCCCACACTGGCCACGCCCGCATTCAAAGTGGGGGAGCACCCGGACGTTATCGGCGGCCGGTCAGTGCCGGACAAACTCTGGGGTTTCACGCCCTTCACCTACCCGTTCAACATGTGCGGGAACCCGGCGGCGACCGCTCCGGCAGGCTTTTCGAGCGATGGGCTTCCGATCGGGCTGCACATCGTGGGCCGGTGGGGCGACGACGAGACGGTGCTGGCGGCGTCCAAAGCGTTCGAAGACGCCCGGCCCTGGGCAGACAAGAAACCCGCCGGGTTCGAATAGCCGCCAGACATTCGCCGCTGGAGTACAAAATGACCGGGGACCTTCACTACAGGACTATCGCAGAACTGGGCCCGCTGATTCGAGACGGCAAGCTGTCATCGGTCGAGCTGACGGAATCGCAACTGGACCGGATCGATCGGCTGGATGGCCGGTTGAAGGCGTACGCATTGGTGATGGCGGACAGCGCCCGGGCCCAGGCGCGGGATGCTGACGCAGAGATCGCCGCCGGCAACTATCGCGGGCCGCTTCACGGAATCCCCGTGGCGGTCAAAGACCTGTGTTTCACCGCCGGCGTTCGCACGATGGGTGGAAGCGCTGTTTTCGCTGACAACGTCCCGGAGTTTGACTCAACGGTCGTCACACGCTTTTCCGAGGCCGGGGCTGTCCTCCTCGGCAAGCTAAACCTGACCGAGGGAGCGATGGCCGGTTACAACCCGAAGCTGGACATCCCCGAGAACCCGTGGAAGGAGAGTCACTGGTCGGGGGCGTCGTCCAGCGGGTCCGGGTGCGCTACCGCGGCCGGGCTGGCGTTCGGCACGCTTGGCAGCGACACCGGCGGGTCTATCCGCCATCCAGCCGCCGTGTGCGGGACTGTTGGCCTGAAGCCGACATGGGGCCGCGTGAGCCGGTACGGCGTGATGGCGCTGGCTGAATCGCTTGACCACGTGGGCCCGCTAACGCGCTCGTCGGCTGATGCCGGGCTGGTGTTGCAGGCGATTGCCGGTCTCGACCCCAGAGATCCGACAACGCTCCCGGACCCGGTCCCGGACATGACCGCGACTCTCGATGCAGGGGTCAGGGGATTGAAGATCGGGTTCGACGAGACGTACGCCGCGGAGGACATGGAACCGGACTTCGCCAGCGCTGTCCTGGAGGGCGTGCGCGTCATGGAACGTCTCGGCGCGGAGATCGTCCCGGTGAAGATGCCGTCCCGCCTGCGTGAGTACCTGGCGGCCTGGCCCGTGCTCTGCTCGGCCGAGGCCGCCGCGGCCCACGAGGACACGTTCCCTTCACGCTCGGACGAGTACGGCCCCTGGTTCCGCCAGTGGCTTACGAACGGCGCGTCACATAGCGCCGTTGATTACGCTCGAGCCGATCTGCTCAGGGCCGCGTGTGTCGGCGATCTTCGTCTGACGATGCGCGGGATCGACCTCCTGGCCTGTCCGTCCACGGCGCTCGCCGCCTACCCGGTCACACCGGACGAGTTGTACGGACCGATCCCTGCGGGTCGCGACCCCTGGCAGTCCCGGTTCACCGTACCGGCGGACTACGCCGGACTTCCCACGATCTCTCTCCCCTGTGGCCTGAACGGGAACGGGTTGCCGCTCAGCCTCCAGTTCGTCGGCCACCACCTGTCGGAGCAGTTGCTGGTCCAGGCAGGGCACGCGTTCGAGGGCGCCACGGACTTCCACAACCTTCACCCGCCGGTGTAGGCGTGGCGCTACGCGCTCTGGCCTGAGACGCCGGTTCGATTGACTCAGGACTTACTGCAGGCTCTTCAGGTAGGCGATCAGGTCGTCCACATCATCCTGTGGGAGGCGGCCGTATGCGTTCGGCATCACGTTGTTGTAACCGGGCACAACAAACGCGCCGGGACTCCTGATCGCCTGCTCGATGTACTGATCCACGGTCAGCGCAGGGTCGCGAGTGGCCGCCGTGACGTTGATGCCCGCAAGACCGGGGCCCATGACGCGCCGGTCCCCTGTCGAGTGGCAGGCCGAGCAACTTTCGCTATTGAACAGCCGCTCCCCGGTGACCGCATCGGCGACGTGAGGTGGAAGCGACGGATCACGCGTGGGCGGCACTTCGCTGCCGCCGCCGCTGCATGCGATTGCGAAAAGCATCAGGCCGGCGGCGATGCTGATCATCCGGTTACGGCCGAAAAACCTGGGCACGTGTGCTCCTGAGTTGGTGGGCGAATTTCGCCGGGGTAAGCGTCGCGTGGGGCATGATCGTCAGAACGACGATCATGGCGCTGCCTTTCGATTACCGGGATTTGCCGAGTATCGGTGAAAACGCGGGCGAGCGGCAGCAGAGTGGCGCCGGAATCGGCGCGTTTGTTGTGGCGATACTCCTATTGCGGCGCCGGAAGGTTCTAACAGACTTGCCCGGCTTCCCGCCTCGTAACTTCGGCATTGGAATTCAGGCATCGGCTATGGTGGGCCGGTTCCTATGTCCGACACGCCGCCCGCACCCCTGGAAATCGCACAGCGCTTGATCAGGTTCGACACCACGAACCCGCCGGGCAACGAGCGCGCCTGCATCGCGTATCTTGAAGGTTTGTTTCACGGGCCGGGATTCCAGACGAAGGTCCTGGCACGCGACCCGGAACGCCCGAACCTGCTGGTGCGTTTGCCCGGTGGCGATAGCGCTCCACTTCTGCTGTATGGCCATGTCGATGTCGTTCCTGTCGATGGCCAGGATTGGGATCGACCTCCATTCTCCGGCGAAATCGCTGACGGTTTCCTGTGGGGCCGCGGCGCCGTCGACATGAAGGGCGGACTGGCCATGATGGCCTCTGCGCTGTTGCGCATGGAGGCGGCAGGTGTGACCCCGCCCGGCGACGTGATCTTCGTAGCGGTATCGGACGAAGAGGCCGGGGGCGACGCCGGGTCCCGGTTCCTTGTCGAGCAGCACCCCGAGGAGTTTGAGGGAGTCCGCTACGCGATCGGCGAAGTCGGCGGATTCGCCACCGATATTTCCGGGCTACGCGTCTACCCGTTGATGGTCGCCGAAAAACAGTCTTGCCTCCTCGTCCTCACGTTTCGCGGACCGTCCGGGCACGGCTCGCTGGCGCGGCGTGGTGGGGCAATGGGACACATGGCCGAGGCGGTCCGGCGGATCGAGGCGACGCGTTTGCCCGTCCACATCACTCCCGCTGCAAGGGAGTCTCTCTCGGCTCTCGCCCGGGCGCTTCCCTTCCCGAAAAGCCTGCTCATCAGGATGCTGTTGCGTCCGCGCCTCGCAAACTGGACGATGCGAAGGATGGGTGAGCGCGGGGCGGTGTTCGACGCCATGCTCCACAACACCGTCGCTCCGACCGTCGTGTCTGGCGGGAGCTCGGCCAACGTCACGCCCGGGGAGGTGAGCCTCCAGCTGGACGGCAGGATCCTTCCGGGCTTCACCCCGGAAGACCTGGTTAGCGAACTGAAGACCGTGCTCGGCGATCTCGGCGAAGGGCCGGACGCACCCGAGATAGAGGTCAGGCATTACGATCCGGGACCGGCAGATCCCGACATGGGATTGTTCGGGATGCTGGCATCGGTGATCGAGGAGGCCGACCCGGGCTCCGTCGTGATACCGGCCCTGATCCCCGGCACGACAGACGCCCGGTTCTTCTCACGCCTCGGCATCCAGACCTACGGCTTCCTGCCCATGAACCTCCCGCGTGAGGCTGATTTCACGGCAATGTTTCATGCCGGGAACGAGCGAATCCCGGTCGAAGCGCTTGAGTTTGGCACCCGTGCCATCCAGACGGCCATCCGGCGGTACAACGACGAGCCGGCAGAGAAAATCATCGGTCACCCCGGCACCGCGTAGGGGTGGGGCTTGCTCCGAGGGTGTCTCAAAATCCCCCTCTCCCAGCGGGAGAGGGTTGAGGTGAGGGAGAAGTCCCATCGTGCAACAGCGCTGGATGGCGTCTTCTGAGACAGGCTCCTTGTTCCGCTCGTCCTTCCAGGAACCTCGGGAATTGGCCATCGCCCGACCACACGCATAGACGTCGCGAAAAATCACGCCCGAGCAGGCTGTCGGCGAGAAATCAGGTGGCCGCAGCCTCTACCTTCTTGTACTGCTGCACCACCTTGTCCATCTCCTGCTGCGGAACCTCACCGTATCGGGCGAACGTTGACTCAAACGAAGCCCGCCCCTGCGTGATCGCCCGGAGGTCCGTGGCGTATCGCTGCACCATCGATAGCGGCGCATCGGACTCGATGATGGTGTGCCCGTTGGCGGCCGGGGTCATGCCAAGGATCTGTGCCCGTTTCGTGTTGAGGTCACTGATGATGTCCCCGGTCAGCGCGTCCGGCGTCATGATCCTGAGATGCATGACCGGCTCAAGTAAGACCGGACTGGCCTGTGGAATGCCCTGCCGGAGCGCAAAGCTGCCGGCGATCTCGAACGCCATGCCGGACGAATCCACGGAGTGGCTGCTGCCGTCCACAAGTTTCACCCCAACGTCCACGACGGGGAATCCCGCCACCGGACCCTCCTCCATCGACTTGACGATGCCCTTCTGGACCGATTGGATGTACTCCCGCGGGACGTTCCCTCCCACCACCTTGCTCTCAAAGTTGAAACCTTCACCGCGCGGCAGCGGGCTGAGCTCAATAACCACGTGGCCGTACTGGCCATGCCCGCCGGACTGTTTCTTGTGACGATATTCGACCCGCGTCGTGGAGCCGATCGTCTCCATGTACGCGATCTTCGGGAGTGACGTCTCAAGCTCGACGCCAAATTTACGCATGACACGTTCAACGCCGATCTCAACGTGTACGTCGCCGAGGCCGCGAATGATCGTCTCCGCCGTGTCAGGGTCGCGGGAGATACGGAGGCTCGGGTCTTCCTCCCCGAGCCTGGACAACGCGTCCGACATCTTGTCCAGATCAGCCTGGGTCTTTGGGGTCACGGCGAGTCCGTAGAACGGCTCCGGCATGTCGATGCCGTTGAGCGTCACCGGGTTGTCGCGGTCGGTAAGCGTGTCGCCGGTGCGTGTCACGTTGAGCCTTGAGATCACGCCGATGTCGCCACGCACAACCTCGTCGGTATTCACCTGTTCCTTGCCCTTCGGGGAGGAAACCTGGCCCACGCGCTCTGATTCTTCCAGGTTGGCGTTCCAGTGTTCAGAGTTTCCGTGGAACGGCGTTCCATACACGCGGAAGTAGGACAGCTTGCCGACGAAGGGATCGGCGCTGGTCTTGAAGACGAGATTGGCTTCTGCGCCTTCCGGGATTTCCGGGGCGTCCTCCCGTTTCGCTGCGGCGTCCGGCGAGGGAAGCAGATCTACGATGGCGTCCATCAGGTCGGACACGCCCACCTCGGTTGTGGCGGCCGTCGCCACGATCGGGACGATCTCTCCTGAGGCCACGCCCCGGCGCAGGCCGGAGATCAGCTCGTCCGCCGTGAGGGCCTCGCCTTCCAGGTATTTCTCGGCAAGCGCGTCGTCGGTCTCCGCCACCGCCTCCACAAGGCGTTCGAAAAGTTCAGCGCCGTCGCCCGCCTGGAGAGCCGAGTCGTGGATTAGCGATCCGACGCCCGTGAACGACGACTCAACACCGTTTGGCATGTTTATCGGGACGCATTTACGGCCCCAGGCCTCTGTGATCTCCTCCACGATCTGGTCGAAATCAGTGCTATCGCGGTCCAGCTTGTTCACGATCAGGATTCGCGGGAGAGCCTTTTCTTCCAGGCGCTGCCATGCCTGCGAGGTGCCTACCTGGATGCCGGACGAGGCGGCGATCACCAGGATGGCCGCATCCGCGACGCGCAGAGCGGACAGCATTTCACCGGCGAAGTCAGCGTAGCCCGGCGCGTCCAGCACGTTGATCTTTGCATCGTTCCACGGACAGGGGAGGATTGCCGTCGTCACACTGGACTGGCGGCGTTGCTCCTCGGGCTCGAAGTCCGAGGAGCTGGTCCCGCCGATCACGCTTCCGAGCCGGTCCGCCTCGCCGCAACAGTGGACCATAGAGTCCGCTATCGAGGTCTTGCCTGACCCGGAATGACCCAGGAACACGACGTTCCTGATCTGTTCAGTGGTGAATCCCGCCATAGAGTCCTCCAGATGCGATCAGATCTGCGTGACCGCGCCGGATTTTAGGGTTGATTCAGCGGCAAAATGGGGGTATCTGGACTTGGCGGCGAGTATACCACCGGCAAACGTAATTTCCGGGATCGCCGAACGTAGTCACAACTTTCCCGGATCACTTAGCGCCGGACGGTGACGCCGCGGAGAGGGTCTCAGGAGTCCCGGACGACGAGGGACAGCGACTCAAAGAAACGTCGATCATTGACGTTTGAAGACCCACGGGCGAGCTCTCGCAGGGTGTCCATGTGTCGCAAACGGTATTCGGGCTCCAGGTCCCCGGCGGCAACCCCCGCAAGGTAATCAGCGACCTCAAAGTCAACGGATCTGGGATTCCCCAGCCTGATGCAGGATTTACTACATTTGATGATGTTTGGATTAATCTTTTACTGGAGTATCCGCAATCTTGGGAGTCGCAAGTTTATTTTGATACAGAAGACCCAGCCATTAGGCTTGTCGAATTCTCTTGGCCTACTAATCGAACCCGTATAATGACCGCCTATAGATAC
>JADFQR010000214.1 GCA_022561735.1 Chloroflexota bacterium
GGAGAACTGGGCATGGCAGAGATCAGTCTGGTCGTTACCAGCAAGGTCCTGAATTGGGTCGGCAACATCCGAAGGAATCAGCGGCAGATCGCCATGAGACATCCGTCCACAGACATAGCGGACGTAATTGCGTCACTAAAACGCTCGAATTGCCGGCGGCTGATTCTCGATGGCGGCACCAGTCTGGTGATATGCGATACCAGCGCAATCTGGCCATCCCACAACTCTGAAAACATCGACGAGTTCGACGCCCTGTTTGATTTCCTCGCAGGGACACCTGACCGACCGGTGACTTTCTCGTGTGAACTCTTGCGATAGCGCTTCTTAAAGCGGAAACGCCGCTGACAGCGCCTCGCGCAACTCTTTGCACGCCTGCTCTTCTAACGCGCAGATCGCGGTGAGCCGGTTACGCTGCCAGAAGTTGCAGCAATCGTCGGCCAGTGTCCGCCGATGGAGCCATGTCGGGTCGACCGGCTGCCCAACACCAAACTCGCCGGCCCGGTGGCGGTACAGTTCCACGCGCGCCCCGTTGAAGGCGCCCGCCCATGCGTCGAGCGCCTTTGGCGGGCCGGTATCGAGCTGCTCTACCTTCTCGAACCCGACACTGACGGCGTTGTCGATGGTCCACAATGCGCCGTCGTCGATCTCATCTATCGCGTCTTCCGAGCAGGCCACCGCCAGCAGCGCGACAAGGGACAGGATGGCCATCGCCATCAGTTTTCGCCGCCCGCCGGGCAGAGTCGCAGCTCCGATGTCGTTCCCCACGGCCGGTTACTTTACCGGCAGTGCGGTACGGCGTCGCTCTTAGCAGGCGCTGCAATGGTGTCCTCCAAACGGGGCGGGCCCGCGTGTACGATGCGCCACGCAAAGACGCCGGGACGACGCGCCCCCCCATACCCTCAAAGCAGAACTCAAAGCACAGGAGCCCGCAGAATGACTGATCACCCTCTGCCGACACGTGAAGACGTCGACTCGTACCTGAGGGATCGGCGCAACTGGGGCCGCTGGGGCGATAAGGGCGCAGCCGGCGCAATGAACCTGATCGACAACGCCAAGCGGCTGGAGGCCGTTTCGCTCGTCAAAAAGGGCCGTACCGTATCCCTGAGCCGCCCATTCCCGGTCACACCATCGGCCGAGAATCCGCGGCCCGCGGTGCAGTTCCTGATGAAGGGCGACCGGCCGCCGGGCGGCGGCGCTGCCACCGATTATTACGGCATCGCATACCACGGGACGGCGACGACGCACATCGATGCCCTGTGTCACGTGTGGGATGAGAACGGCGGTTGGGACGGCAAAGACCCGGACGAGAACGTCCTGTTCAGCGGCGTCAAGTACGGCACCATCGACGAGTGGTCGGACGGCATCCTGACACGCGGCGTGTTGCTGGACGTTCCGAAGCACCGCGGCGTCTCGCACGTGACGCTGGACACGCCGGTCCACGGCTGGGAGCTGGAGGAGATCGCCAGCGCCCAGGGCGTTGAGTTACGGCCCGGTGACGCGGTGTGCGTCTACAGCGGCCGGGAGAAGTTCGCCGCCAGCAACGGCGGCGTGTGGACGCGCGGGGCGGAACGGCCCGGCCTCCACGCCTCGTGCCTGCCCTTCATCCGGGACAACGACGTATCACTCGTCGTATGGGACATGATGGATGCCGCCCCGAACGAGTACAACGTGCCCTGGACGGTACACGGTGCGATATTCGCTTACGGCGTGTCACTGGTTGACAACTCTCTGCTGGAACCGCTTGCAGACGTGTGCCAGGAAGAGGGCACGTACGAGTTCATGCTCACCATCAACCCGCTACGCGTCCTCGGCGGAACAGGCTCCCCGGCAAACCCGATCGCGGTGTTTTAGGACGCGTATCCCAACCGTAATACGGAGATTATTCACGCGTCCTGTGGGATTTCCACCCGAGTCCTGAGGCTCTCGAAGGGCCACTTTGAAATGCCGATTCAGCGCTTATCCCGGCCGCGGGCCGGCGTGAGCGAGGACATCGGGTCGATGCCAATCGACCCGTTCCAATTAGCCCGGCGTGTGGGGAGGCGTTGACTGCCGGAACCCGATTCACGCTCCCGGGGACGGCTCACTCCCCAAGCCCGCGCTCTCCGAACCGCTGCATGATCAGCGCCGCGTGCTTCGCTCCGTACAGGAAATCCTCTTCAGTGATGTTTTCGTTTGGCGCGTGGATCTTGTGCGACGGGTGGTCTACTCCGGACGTGGCTATCGGCATCCCCAGCATCACGGCAAACTCGTACATCGGCCCGGTTCCGGGCATCGTCGGGGCGATCACCGGCTTACGGCCGTAGATCTCCTCCGCCGTCTCGGCGACAAGACGTGTCCATGGTGAGTCGATCGGCGTGCGTGCCGGGTTGACCCCGGCCAGGTACTCCAACTCGATGTCCTCGAAACCCTGCCGGTCCAGGTGGGCGCGCAGCTTCTCAAAAATGTCCTCCGGGCGCATGTCCGGAACCAGCCGGAAATCCATCTTGGCCGTTGCCGCAGCGGGCAGCACCGTTTTCATCCCGGCGCCGTTGTAACCGCTCTCGAAGCCGTTGATGTTGGCGGTCGGCTCGAACAGCAGCTTGCGGCGCAGGTCCTCGCCCCCGAGTCCGCCGACAAACGAGTCCACCCCGAAGGTTTCCTTCCATTCGTCGGCCTCGTCCGGCAGATCTGCGAGGGCGGCATTCTCGGCGTCGGTTGCAGGCCGGATGTCATCGTAAAACCCGGGGATCAGGCAGCGGTCGTCTGACGGGTCCTTGATGGCGTTCAGGGCCTGGAGAAGTCGCCACGGCGCAGACGGCAGAATCGGGGCGTAAGAGGAGTGCGCGTCTCCGTACAGCAATTTCACCGATAGCCCGACGGTCAGGATGCCTTTCAGTCCCAGGTAGATGAAGGGGTCGTTTGACAGGTTGCGGCCACCGCCCTCCCAGATACAGGCGTCCGCCTTGAACTCATCGCCCCGGGCCTCGATCAGTCCTCGCAGGTTGCGGCTTCCGATCTCCTCCTCGCCCTCGACGAAGAACTTCAGGTTGCAGGGCAGTCCGCCGCGGACCTCGTTGAACGCGCGTATGGCGGCAAGCCGGGCGACGATGTTGCCCTTGTCATCCGATACGCCGCGTCCGTATATCCGGCCGTCCCGGCGTGACGGCTCAAACGGCGGCGAGTCCCACAGTTCAAGGGGATCGGGCGGCTGTACGTCGTAGTGGGTATAAAAGAGCAGGGTGTGCTCGCCCGCGCCCTTTGAAGACCCGAACACCGAGGGATGACCGTCGTTAGGCACAGGA
>JADFQR010000215.1 GCA_022561735.1 Chloroflexota bacterium
CCGATGAAGACGCCCCGAAGGTCGTACCCGGGAACCTCCCGCGACGTGCCGCCGAGCCAGGTGACGGTGCCGTCCGCCAGCACGATCTCCACGCCAAGGACGTGGTTGGTCGTGACGCCGTAGGCAAGGCAGTGCGGTCCGCCCGCGTTCTCGCCAACGTTGCCGCCGATGGTGCAGGCGCTCTGGCTGGACGGGTCGGGAACGTACTGCAACCCGTACTCAGCGACCGCCTGCCCAAGCTCCAGGTTGACCACCCCGGGTTCTACGATGGCGACCCTGTTTTCCGTATCGATCTCCAGGATTTTGTTCAGGCGGGTCAGTACCAGGACGATGGCGCCTTCCATCGAGATCGCCCCGCCGGACAGCCCTGTTCCGGCGCCGCGCGGCACGACCGGAACCCCGTGCTTAGCGGCGATCTTGATGATCTCCGACACCTGTTCCGCAATGGCCGGAACGACAACTACGCCCGGGTCGTGCCGGTCTATCGATCCGTCGGTCTCGTACACCAGCAGGTCGTCCGGCTTCCACACCACGTGGGTGGGCTCAACAACCTGTTCAAGGTCCCGGACCAGTGCGGATTTTTCCATCTGGCTCCTGTACGTTTGGACGGCTTTCGCGGATGGCTGGATTCGCCGGACGGCAAACGGCGAGATCCTTCGCTTCGCTCAGGATGACATATCGGAGGAGGGCGCTTCGCCGTCCTTGATTCGACGTGTACGCTCGATCGAGTCCGAATGTCATTCTATGGAGCCTGCGACGAAGAATCTCGCCGCTGGATGACCAGTTCCTGACCAGGTTCCGCTATGGACAGCAAACGGCGAAATCCTTGACTCCGGCCAGGATGACCCGACGCCGGATGACACAAAGGAGCAGGGCACGCGTTCCGAGAAGCGGTCACCTGGCGGCCTCGATCGCTCTCCAACACGTCATCCTGAACTTGATTCCCCCATCTTGAACGTGGATTCCGTCATCCTGAACTTGATTCAGGATCCGTCGAACCCTGGGTGAGTGTGTTCTTGTGATTCCACACACGCCGCTCAAGGTCGACAGTTACGCCGACGTAAAGGGCACGGAACTGACTGGCGATGAGATACGCGGCGTACGCGTTGTTTGACGGCATCGCGCGGTCACGATATTCAACCGGACCCTGAATCGAGTTCAGGGTGACAACCACCAAGTTCAAGGGTGACAACAACCAAGCCCAGGATGACATTAGGTTGACTTGCTGGCGGGCGGCGCTGTGTCCGGGCACGCGGCGGCAGAGGCGTCTACTCCTAGCGTCCCTCCACGATTTTTCGCCCGCCGTCCAGCAGCATTGAGTGGACCCAGTTGGCGACCATGAAATCATCGCCGACGCGGCCGCCCCCGGCGCGAATCCGGTCGTAGATTCCTGCCTGCGCCGATTGCACCTCTGGAGAATCGCCCATGCCGGGCATGCCGATTGACTGGCCGAAGTCGTTGTGGCCGACGCCGAAGTAGTCGATCCCATCGACCTCAAGAATGCCGTCCAGCTCTTCTATCACCTGCTTATCTTCGAGCAGGGCGCCGACCAGCATGTTGCTGTTGGCGTTCTTGTAGAACTCCCGGCGATCGCCCCATCCATCAGGTCCGGGCTCGACGTAGTCGTACCCGGTTCCCCGGTTAGCGCCGTACGACCGGTCGCCCTCGGGACCGAACTTGCATGCCCGCACCAGCTGCTCGGCGTCGGCCTTCGTTGCGATATGCGGCCCCATGATCCCCTTCATGCCGCGGTCAAGGTACTGCAGGACGACGTGTGACTGGATGCTCGGCACGCGCCCGATGGGGGTGATGCCGACCGATTCAGCGGTACGGCAAGCGTTCTCCACGTCCTGGAGCGAAAAAGGGCCGTGCTCGCAGTCCAGCCATACGTAGTCAAAGTTCAGCGGCGCCATGATTTCGATGATCTGCGGAGCGGGAAAGGTCAGTTGAAAGCCGTACGCTTTTCGGCCCTCACGCAGGGCGGTTATGACTCTGTTGGGCTGGTCCAAAGGAATGACTCCGGCTGTGGATGGGCTCGATTGGGATGACGGACCGTAAGGTATCCCCGCTACGGACCTTCGGCAAGAACGTGCTCCGGGTAATGCGTCAAACGGCGGCTATCAGTCATTCTGACGAGCCTGGGACGAAGAATCTCGCCGCTGGATAGCTGCGTGCACGCCGGACCTGCTTGTGGCCTGCTGCCGGCGAGATCCTTCTCCTTCCCTGAGAAAGATCGGGATGACTTACTGGGGGCGGAGCGCGCAGTTAAGTAAGGACCGCCAGCCTGAGACGAGACCACGGATAGATCGGTTACCGCCTGCTACGCCCATATAATCGGCGGCGGCTGATGTCATGTGAGTTCCGAACTCCGTATCCCACAGAAAGGCCCGTTTTGACCACCGCCACCAACTGGCGCGCCCGCGCCGGAACTACTTTCGAGACCTTCAAGCAGCCGGCGACCGCATCGCGCGGGATGGTCGTCACCAATCACCCGATGGGCTCGGCCGCCGGTCTTGAGATGCTGGCGATGGGCGGCAATGCCATAGACGCCGCTATCGGTGCGGTGTTCGCTCTCAGCGTCGTCGAGCCGATGATGGTCGGGCCGTTTGGCGGCGGCTACATCAACCTTCGGACTGCGGACGGGGAATTTGTTTGCATCGACAACTACACGCTGGCGCCTGCCGCTGCGACGCCGGAGATGTACCGGCCGGTATCCGACACCTGGCCCGACTACCTGCTCACGGAGGACCGGGAGAGCCAGGTCGGCTACCTGGCCGTCGGCGTTCCCGGCAACCTGAAGGCGTGGGAGGAACTTCATTCCGGATACGGGAAGCTCAGCTGGGAGACGGTGATCGCCCCGGCGATCAGGTACGCAGAGGGCGGGTTTCCGGCATCCGAGTACCTGGTGCGGCTCATCACGGAGCACCGCGAGGACATCGGGCGGTTCCCGGCGACGGCCGAGATTTTCCTGCCGGGCGGGTCGCCGCCCTCCGCAGGCCAGAGCATCGTCCGGCGTGACTACGCGGAATCACTGAAGGCCATCGCGTCCGGGGGCGCGGCGCAGCTTTACGACGGGCCGCTCGGACACGCTATCGCCGAGGACATGCGCCGTAACGGCGGGCTGATCACGATGGACGACCTGCGGGGTTATTCGACGCTGCGAAACGAGCCCGTGCGCGGGACCTACCGCGGCTACGAGATCGCCGGCCCTCCGCCCGGAAACACCGGCATCACGCTCATCATCGAGATGCTGAACATTCTTGAGAACTTTGACGTG
>JADFQR010000011.1 GCA_022561735.1 Chloroflexota bacterium
GACTCGATTTCCCTCATCCCAACCTTCTCCCCCGGGGAGAAGGGGCGCCGGGACGCGGCGCAGTGGCGTTGTTTCCTGGACACTGGATTCCCTGGGCGCCTCCGACGCCCTTCCCGTTCCGGCTGCCTGGCCTTGCGATAATCCGATCATGGCGCCATCCCAACTACCAGTCATCCTGAGTCGAGGCGAAGGATCTCGCCGGTAGCAGAGCGCAAGTAGGGCCGGCGTGCAGACGACTTCCAGCGGCGAGATTCTTCGTCGCTAGCTCCTCAGAATGACTTGTGGTGGGACGGGCCGGGCGCGCAAAAGTGGCGTGAATTTTGAAGTTCTGGTTTGACCTTCCGGGACCGGAAGGACAGGCCACCGCAGCCCTTCGAGAGCCTCAGGGAGCGGCGGCGGTGGCGGGGTGGCATCGTTTCTACACCCCCGAGAGCCTCAGGGAGCGGCGGCGGCGGTGGCGGCGTTTCTACACGCCCAGCAGCTTCACCGTGGTCGCCACCACATCTTCCGGTGACGGGACGAAGGCGTCTTCCAGCGGTTTGCTGTACGGGACCGGGGTGTGCGGGCCGGTTACTCGTTTTACCGGCGCGTCCAGGCTGTCGAAGGCGCGGTCGGCTACCAGTGCCGCTATGTCAGAGGCCATGTTGCAGCGCGGCGTGTCCTCGTCCACGATCACTATCCGGTTGGTCTTCACGACCGACTCCAGGACGATCTCCTCGTCCATCGGCGACAGGCTGAGCATGTCTATCACCTCGGCGTCGATCCCCTGCTCCGCCAGCGTCTCGGCCGCTATGCGGCACACCTCGGATGTGTACGACATGCCCACCAGCGTCACGTCTGAGCCGCGGCGCAGGTACCTGCCTTTGCCAAGCTCGATGGTGTACGACTCGTCGGGCACGAAACCGCTCATGTTGATCAGCTTCTTGTGGTTGCAGACGATGACCGTGTCGTCATCCCGGATGGCGGCGGCGAGCAGGCCGCGACAGGTGTAGGCGTCTGACGGCACGACGCACTTGAGCCCGGGGATGTGGGCGACTATCGAGTAGAAGTTCTGGGAGTGCTGCGCCGAGTATCCGGCCGCTACGCCGGAGCGGGCGAAAATGGTGAGCGGGACCTTGCCCTGCCCGCCGAACATGTAGCGGTTCTTGGCGGCGTTCGACAGCAACTGGTCCCAGGCCACGGTGATGAAGTCAAAATACATCAGGTCCACCACCGGCCGGGACCCTGTGAGCGCGGCGCCGATCGCAGCGCCGACGAATCCGGCCTCGGAGATAGGCGTGTCGCGGACCCGCTCTTTGCCAAACTCCTGGATCAAACCCTTGGTCGCGGCGAACGCCCCGCCCCAGGAGTCGATGATCCCGAGATGCTCACGGCCAGCGCCCCCGGCAACGTCCTCGCCCATGATGAACACATCCGGGTCACGACGCAGCTCATCGCCGAGCGTCCTGTTGAACGCCTCCCGGTAGCGAATCACGCTTCCCGGCACGTCAAAGCCGGGGCCGAGCGGGTCAGGTCTGGATGTTGTCGTCATGTCAAAGATTCTTTCACTCTGCAGAAAATCTGTCGCGGGATAGAACCGGCCGTTGATCCTCCCTCACCCCGGCCCTCTCCCGCCGGGAGAGGGGGCAAAACAGGCGCCGCGCCCGCCTCTTAACGCAATCCCTGGGGAGGGTTTGAGTAGTTCACGTAAACGTCTGTGTACAACTCCTCGGGCGGAGGCAGCGGGCTCTCGTCAGCGAACTTGACCGCGTCCTGGATCTCCTGGTCGATTGTGTTCCTGATGCGTTCCATTTCAACCTGGTCCATCAGGTCCTGCTCCGTGACGCGCCGCTCAAAGTTGGGCAGCGGGTCTCGCGCCTTCCACAACTCTTCCTCTTCAGGAAGGCGGTAGGTGTGGGGGTCATCTGCGTGGTAGTGGCCGTGGAAGCGGTAGGTTTTCAGCTCGAGGAAGGTCGGGCCGTCGCCAGCCCGGGCGCGTGCAATCGCTTCCCCTGCTGCGTCATAAACGGCGAACACGTCCATGCCGTCAACAACGACGCCGGGCATCGAGTAGCCGGCTGCGCGATCGGCGATGTCGGCGACCGATACCGCGTACTCGACCGGAGTGGACTCTGCGTAATGATTGTTTTCGCACACAAATATCACCGGCAATTTCCAGACGGAGGCCAGGTTCATGCTCTCGTGGATCGTGCCTTCGCTCGTTGCTCCATCGCCGAAGAAACTGACGGCTACAGTACCGTTGTCTTTAAGTTTGGATGTAAGCGCCGCGCCAACCGCGAGCGGGATGCCTGCGCCGACGATTCCGTTTGCTCCAAGCATGCCCTTCGTGAAGTCCGCGATGTGCATGGAGCCGCCCTTGCCCTTGCACAGGCCGGTGTATTTCCCGAATATCTCGGCCATCATCCCGGCCGTGTCTACACCCTTGGCGATGCAGTGGCCGTGCCCGCGATGCGTGCTTCCAATCCAGTCCTGATCCGTGAGGTGGGCGCATACGCCGGTCGGCCCCGCCTCCTCGCCGTCCGAGGTGTGAGCGACGCCCATAGATTTGCCGAGCGCCGTCTGCTCCAGCAACACCTCCTCGAACCGCCGAATGCGATACATGATGGTGTAGATCCAGCGCAACTTTTCGGGAGTGATCTCCATCGCCGTCTCCGCCCGGGTGCCTCGGAAAAGGTCACGCCGGGGACTGCTATAGCTGTACTCAAAAAATCGGGAAAGCAAGCCGGGGAACGTTGGGCGCGTTCTGGAACGCCGGAGCGCACTTTAAGCGCCGATTCACGGACTCCCCGGATTACACCCGGGACCGGCCCGAGAACACGCGCAGAAACACGCGATCTCCCGGGCACGCCCATTTGGCCGGTTCGGCGCAATCCTAGCACCGGGTGAGCCGGGGCGATGACCGGCCAGCTACCCGGGGTGGATCGCCCCGGGATTACCGCGTATCAACCGGGTCAGGGAACGTCCCAGGCCTCGATCAGAACCGATCCGTCCGGTGCGAGCAGCTCGACCAGCCCGTCCTGTGACCACCTGTACGCATCCTCGATGTACAACGGGATCACGGCGACATCGATCGCTACAAGAATCGTCTCCGCCTGCCGGTACGCCCGGGCGCGGTCTATTGGATCGGTAAATGTCGCGCCCTGGTCAACAGCGGCGTCAAAGGCCGGTTCTGCGTATCCGCCGATATTCAGGGCGGAGTCGGATCGGTACATGGTTCGCAGCCAGCCATCGGCGTCCATGTACGGGCCTTCGTGGCGTTCAATCCAGACCGCGGGACTTGCCTGTAGCGTCCGCACATCCCCGGCGCCTCCATATGTTTCGATGGAAACGGTCAGCCCGAAAGCCTCTTGCCAGGACCGCGAGACGCTTTCAGCGAGGGCGCGGTCCGGCTCACCCGGCGCATACAAAACAGCGACTTTCCCCAGCGTCTGAAAGTCCGCAAACCCGGCCTCAGCAAGCAGGTCACGAGCACGTTCCAGGTCGTATTCAACCCCGATACCGCTTCCGGAAGCCACGGCCCCCGGCACTTCCGGCGGGGTCAGCGTGGTAGCGGCACGCGCCGGCCCGGTTACGGCTTCCGCGATCAGGGCGGCGCGATCTATCGCAGCGCCGAACGCCCGCCTGACGAGGGTGTTGTTGAACGGGGGGCGCGAGACATCGAATCGCAACGAATACGCGGCATTCCCCGGCACGACCTCTATGGCGGTGTTCGGGGCGAGGCTCTTATCTGACGCCGACCGGGGAGGCGCCAGTCCAGCGATAGCGTTCACGATGCCGGTGTTGACCATGTCCGCGGCAGCATCGAGCGGCGCGGACACAAAGGCGATGCCGTCCAGGCGGGTAATGCCGGGACCGTCGTAGTTCGGGTTACGGGCGAGAACCAGGTTGCCGCCGGCCACGCGGCTTATCACGCGGAACGGTCCACTCGTTACCGGTTCAGCGCCGTCGGCCGGGGCCGGGTCGGAAGTCATGACGTGGCGTGGCTGTGGGAAAGCCGCGGGCCGGGCCAGCACCGATGGAAGGAACGCGGCAGGCGCCGTCGTCTCGATGACGAGCGTCACATCGTCCGTCGCGCGCACGCCGACAGACGTTATGTCCCCGGCGCCCTCCAGGTAGTCAGCGCCGCCCCGGATTATGGACGCCAGAAGCCCGGCGTCCGGCGATACCCGGGTCGGGTCGTCTGCCGGGGCCGGAGACAGGCTTCTCAGGATACCGAACTCCGCGTCCCGGGCGGTCAGCGGGACGCCATCTGTCCACACGAGCCCCTCTTTCAACACGAATGTGTGGACCAGGCCGTCCGGTGACGCCGTCCAGGAATCGACGAGGTCCGGTTCTATCCCGTTGACCGTAAGCCTGAACAGGCCGGCGAAGAGGACACGAACAAGCGCATCGGGCAGGCTGCCCTCGCGGACGTTCGACGGGTCCAGAGCGCCGACCGGCCCGGTGAGCGCAAGATAGGCCGTGCCGCGGGCGGGAAGGACGGTGATTTCCGGGGTGTCGCTCACTGTTGTGCCCGGCGTCCCGTCCGGTTCTGCCTCCGGCGGCACGCCGTCGCCATCGGGTTCCGTTGAGGTTTCAGGCGGGGCCGCCTGGGAGGTTTCAGGAGACGCGATCCCCGGCGATATTCCCGGGATATCGGGCGCCGTAGTCGCCGGTTGCACGGTCGGAGAACTGGCCGCAGCCGTACTCTCCACTGCGGCGTCACCAGAGCCGCCGCACGCCAGGGCCACGACAATTAACGCCGGGGCAAGCAATGCGGCGAGGGTGGCGCGCACTCGTATGTTGAAAGCGTGACGCTGGATCAAGTGCACGATCGGTTGCCGACCAGCCCGTCTGGAGCTTGCGGGTGGGAAACTGGGGTATTACCTCTGCGACCCGGGCGCCTCTGAGCGAGCCGCGAGCGGCGGGCAGATCAACGTATCAAGTTCACGACGACATCCCCAAGACACGCCACGCGCGCGAATCGTTGAAGGTGCGAGACGGGCGTGGTCTGTGGACCGCACAACAGAACCGAGAGGAAGGCGCCCATGGGACGGATCTACATCGACGTTGAAGAAAATCCGAACTGCGGCTATCACCCGATGCAGACGTTCGAAACCCAGACCGCCGAGCGCGAGGTGGCCGAGTTATGGGTTCCCGGGGTATCCGGGGCGGACGGGCCTCACATGCTGGTGGGCTGGTGCAGCGAAAATAGCGGCGGCCCGTGCCCGTTGACACTCGTTGAGGTGACCGACTCAGGGGCGGCCGTTTCCCTGCTGGTCGTCGGCGGCGATTACGGGTTGCGGATTAAGCCCGAGAACTCCGGCGACTGGTCGATCGACGCCGCCGATCAGTGGGGGGAGCCTTACATGCTCCTCGACCCGGAAGCCGGTTACAGGGAGATCGGCCGGGCGACCTGAGGGGCATATTCAGCGCTGCTGCGCCGCCCGGCGTTTAGACCTTTAAACCCCCGGTGACGGCAAACCCCGGGTACGGGACCCGCTACGCATCGTTACATCAGGAGCCGCTGACGCGGCCCGGGGATCAGGGTCTTGGATTGCGCGGCGTGAACATTGAGCCGCTGCCGCCGGTCGATGAAGATTGCGATTTCTTGCCAAACAGGCGACCGATGGGACTCCTGCTTCCCGATGCGGCAACGGCGATCGCGCCGGCGATTCCGGCCGCCGCCAGTCCCACGAAACTGCGGCGCGTCACGCCTTTCTGTTCCGGCTGAACCTGTTCTTGCAATTAGTTCCCCTGATGATGTCGATTAAGGCCGTTTGAACGAGCCAGGGTTCATTCCCCGGGAAAGCCCCGTCACAATCACCAGAGTATAGGTTCACCATGCGGGGGCCGCAAGAAAGCGGCCCGTTCAACGAGCGGCGTGGCGGGTCGTTATCTGGCCGCTGCGTAAGGATTTGCGCCTTGACACACAAATCCCGCAAATGATAGTTTTCACAGGTCGTTCAGCAAGGGTGGTTTTTCACCCCCAACTGAACGTAAATCCCACTTCGTTGCAACCCTGCCCGTGCGCCAGACACGCCGGGTGAACGACAGGATGGACCCCGAACCCGATGCCGGATCCCGCCCCCCTTCTTCAAGGCGACTGGTCGGATAACGGAGCAGCGCTGAAACTGCTGTGGATCAACCTGCTGTTGATGGCCACCGCGGCAATCTCGCTCGGCTTCGCACACGCCATCATTCCATCAGCGGTTGACAGCGGCACGTTCTCACGGCAGGCGGCACGTTACAGGCCGTTCCTGTATGTGCTGGGGGCGATAGCTATCGTCATAGTGATGGTGAACTTTGTCATTATTACGGACCTGACCAAGGGTTGGATTGAAGACATCTACCCAAGGTGGTACCAGTAACCCCGGACCCCTGTATTTCATTACCGTGCCGTTCGAGCGGCCAACGTTGAGAGTCGTCGTGCGCGACGAGTGGTGAAAAAACACTGAACCAGCAACCTGAAACGAAACCCGGACGGCCCGCATGGGTCAAACTCCTTATCCCGATCCTTGCTATCGGGGGAGCCGGTGTCACAGCCGTCCTCGGGTTCGTGATGGTGTTCGTCATCACTGCGTGGTTCGGCAACCCCTTGCCGGTGTTCGGGTTTGACCAGAGCCCTGAACAGCCAATCGCCTTTCCCCACACCGTCCACGCCGACACCGAACCCATCCTTGATGAAGCCGGAAATCCCAAGCTAGCGGCGGACGGCACACCGCTGACCGGGATCGGGCTTGACTGCACCTTCTGCCACCGGACGGTCACTACGTCCAACGCCGCAGGCATCCCGCCGGTTGAAACCTGCGTCACCTGCCACCGCGTTATCGGCTCAACACAGAGCGAGCCGTTGACCATCCTTAGAACAATCGGCCTCGGCGACGACGCAGGCCCAATCCAGTGGAAACGGGTCCACCGGCTCCCCGACACCGTCCGATTCGTGCATGAGCCACACATACGATTCCTGACGGCGTCCGGAAACACGGACGTGATCGCTAACCGCGACGAGAGCGCCATTCTCGCCGCCACCAACCCTGACGGGTCGGTAATGCCGTCCGTCACCTGCTCAACCTGTCACGGAGATGTCAAGACGCAGGTACAGGTTGCGCAGGTTGAACCGCTGAAGATGGGTCAGTGCGTTGACTGCCACCGGAAAAACGACGCACCGACCGGCTGCACGACCTGCCACTTCTAAAACTGGCTCGTGCCCAGGTAGCTGGCACGCTCGCTTAAACAATCAACCCAATAAACCTAAGGAAGAGACGGCAACCGGAATCCCATGAAGCTCTCTCGACGGGAATTCATGACCCTTGCTGGCGGCTCCACGGTTGGAGCTGTCCTCTTCACCGCGTGCGGCGTTCCGGCCGACGAGCTACTGGTTGAAGCGCCTCTGGACCTGCCTGAAGACCTTGTCAACGGCATCGACAGCTGGTTTGCCACGACAGACGACTCCGGTCTCGGGGTGATCGTCCGCGTGATGGAAGGCCGGGCGAAGAAGATCGCCGGCAACCCGGACTATCCGGTCAACATGGGCAAGCATTCGGTAACCGCCGATGCCGCGTTGCAGGCGCTTTACCACCCGGACCGTTTAGACGGCCCGATGCGCCGCCGGGCGACGGGGCAGCCCCTGACCCGTATCTCATGGGACGAGGCAGACGGCCTTCTCAGAGACTGGATGGCTGACGCTGACGGCAACCTGGCCATCGTCACCAACCCGATCCGCGGTGGAGACGCCCGGATCGCCAGCGATGTGGCATCTGCATTCAACGGTCGCCTGATCTTCTTTGACCCGCTTGATCAGGGCGTTCTGCACCGGGCCATAAAAACGGTGTTCAACCAGGACCGCATCCCGGATTTCGATATCGGAAACGCTCGCACGGTGTTGTCGTTCGGGGCCGACTGGCTCGGGACATGGCTCTCGCCGGTACGTTTCGGAGTCAAGTACGGCGAGTTCCGGGGTGGCGATCAGCGCGGCTACATGATTCATGCCGAGTCCCGCATGTCCATGACAGCGGCAGCCGCCGACCGCTGGTTGACGGTCAACCCCGGGTACGAGGGTGACCTGGCTGTGAGTATCGCCAGCGTCATCGTGAGCGAGGGTCTCGTCCCTGCCGCCGGTATCTCTGCATATACCTCAAACATCCCGCAGGGCGATCTTGCGAAGTGGGCCCCGGACCTGGTTTCTGACAGGGTGGGCGTTCCGGCTGAACGCATCGTTGAGGTTGCGCGCAGGTTTGCGAGCGAAGGCCCGAGTATCGCTTTTGGCGGCGGGTCCGCCGGGGCGCAGACCAACGGCGTCTTTAACCTGACGGCTATTTATGCCCTGAACATCCTCGCAGGCACAGTCGGTGCAACGGGCGGGATCCGGTTCAATCCCCCAGGTGCACAGGGGTTGCCAGACTCGGCCACCGGCGCATCTTTTGAGCAGTGGGAAGAGGAGCTGTCGCAGTGGCGAGCCGGTAACGTCCGGACGGTTATCACCCACGGCGTTGACCTGGTCCATGGCCTGCCGCGGTCGGTTAACGCGGCCGGGGCGCTGGACAGGGTGGAAAACGTCGTCGCATTTACCAGCGTGCTTGACGAAAGCTCCGCGCACGCCAATTTGATCCTCCCTGAAAACTCCTACCTGGAGAACTGGGGACTCGACGTGCCCGAACCGGCTCCCGGATACGAGGTGGTCGGTTTCCGGCAGCCCGTCGTGAACGCGCCGCTGGACACTGATACCCGGGCACTGCTTTACGACAGCAGAAACTACCTGGACGCGTTGCTGAAGGCGGCGGGCTCCCGGGTTGATGTCAACAGCGTCAAAGATTTCGTCGATGACACTGTCGGAAAACTCTTCTCCTCCGGTCGCGGGTCTGTGAGCGCAGGCGATCGGCGTCTCTTCAAGAACGGCGTGCTACAGCGCGGCGGTTGGTGGGACACCAACGCCACGATGGCCACGTCCGCTCCTTCCAGCATCCCGTCCCCGCTAGCTAAAGCAGCCGGGCCAGGTCTGTCCGAGCTGGACGACCGGGTCAAAGGCCACGTCTTCACAATCGTGCCGTTCGCCCATCAGTCAATCCTGGACGGCCGGAATGCGACAACGCCATGGGCGCAGTCCACTCCTGACCCGATAACCACTGTGGCGTGGGATACCTGGGCGGAGATCAATTTCGATAAGGCAAAAGAACTCGGCATCTCCGAAGGCCACTGGCTCACCATCCGCACCACGGTCGGCGAGATCACTGTGCAGGCCTACCCCCACCCGGGTATCGCGCCGGACGTTATTGCCATCCCGGTCGGCCAGGGCCGCGGGGAAGGCTCCGGTGGCCGTTACGCGGAAGACCGGGGCTCAAACATCCTGAATATCCTTGTCGATAAGAAAGAATCCGAGACCGGCGCACTCGCCTGGGCCGCTACGCGGGCTATCGTCAACAAGGCTGGCGGAAAGAAGGAGCTCCCGAAATTTGAGGGGGACGCCAAGGACATAATTCGCCCCGCCGAACTGGGGGTTCCGATCCTCATCGTCAAGCCGGGACAGACGGCGCATGAGGCTGAGGAATACAACCACGAGCAACATCTCCGGTTCATTTCGAACAAAGAGTAGCTGAGGATTTCGTAATTTAAATGGTCACAGCTGCAGAGAGAGTCTCAAGCCACAAATGGGGCATGGCGATCGACGTCGACCGTTGCACCGGATGTCAGGCGTGCGTGATGGCATGCCAGGCTGAGAACAACACGGTCCTCTCCACGGAAGACATATACAGGCAGAAACGCACGGTTGCCTGGATTCGGATTGAGCGCTACTGGTATGGCGAGTTTCCGGATGTGAAGGCGCGTTTCATCCCGATCCTTTGCCAGCACTGCGAGAACGCGCCGTGTGAACCCGTCTGCCCGGTGTTTGCCACTTATCACAATACCGAGGGCATGAACGTCCAGATCTACAACCGGTGTGTCGGCACCCGGTACTGCGCCGTCGGTTGCCCTTACAACGTGCGGTTCTTCAACTACTGGGAGCCTGCCTGGCCCAAGTCCCTGCGGAACCAGTTGAATCCGGATGTGACGGTCCGGAGTCGCGGCATCATGGAGAAATGCAGTTTCTGCGTGCAGCGGATTCGCCGCGGTGTCCGGGAAGCGGAGCGTGACGGTCGCGATCTCAAGGACGGGGACATCGAGCCGGCATGCGTTGAGGCCTGCCCGACGAACGCGCTCGTGTTCGGCGATTACAAAGACGCCAATAGCCGGGTGTCGATCATGAAGAACGATGACCGCAAGTACACGCTGCTTGACAACCTGAACACGGAACCCAACGTGGTGTACCTGGCGCAGATTGACGCCACCGAAGGAGAAATCGGTGGTCACGAATAGCCTCATAACGGACGCTCCTGACGACCGTCCGTCAAATGCAGAGGCGACGGCCGATCTCGCCGGCGCCGGCCGGGCGCAATCAAACCGCCACCTGAAACCGTTTATGTGGTTCCTCGCCGCTGCGTCTTTGCTCGGCGTGATCGGCATCGTGTTCCGATTTGTTGACGATGGCGGCCGCCAGGAGTGGGGTTACTACGCCGCAACGCTGGCGTGGATGATCACGGTATTTGGCGGGGCGCCGATGGTGGCGATTGCTCCCGCTATCGCCAAGGCCAACTGGGCTCGCCCGGCGGCGCGTATCGCGTCACTGGCCACCATCGTCACCGCCATGTCGGCGTTGATGATGATCCCGTTGCTGTTCAAGCTGCCCGCGTTGACCGAGTTTTCCGAGATCCTCGGAGACGACATACGACGCCGTTCAATCTGGTTCGACTCTCCGAGGTACGCTCCGCATTTCTGGAACGTCCTGATTCTGCTGACCCTTGCGGCGACAGGTGTGGCGATGGCCTACCTGATGGCCATCCCGGATTTCGCAGCCATCCGCGACCACGGAACCGGCTGGAAGCAGCGCTGGGGCAAGAAGCTGGCACGCGGGTTCTACGGCGGCACGCAGCAGTGGGAATGGCTGAAGATGCGGATCGGCATAACCGGCGCCCTCTACTTTGCGATGCTGATCTTCACCAACTTCACGTTCAGCATTGACTTCGCTCTCAGCCTCGTTCCGGGTTGGAAGGACGCGATCTTCCCCTGGTACCACACGATAAGTTCCATGCAGGCCGGGGTCGCTTTCACCATCATCGGAATCTGGGCGGCTCGCAGGTGGGGTGGAATGAGCAAGTACGTGGGCCACGAACAGATGTGGTCGCTCGGAAAGCTGCTGCTCGCGACAACCTTGCTGTGGTTTTACTTCTTCTACTCCAGCTACGTCGTGTTCTGGTATGGACGAACCGTTTCTGATACATCGACCATAAAATTGCTGGTGTCCGGACCTTACGTATATCTGTTCTGGGTGGTGTTCGCGCTGGTGTTCATCGCTCCGTGGTGGGTGATGATCTGGAACAAGGTCCGGGACAGCGTCTGGGGACCTCCGATCGCTGCGACGTTGGTCCTGGTGGGCCTGTTCATGGACCGGATCCGGATTTATGTGGCCGCTTGGAGCGCCGTTCCGGATGATCTTGAACTTGCAACGTCCGACGGCTTGACCAAGATGCCAGCTACCGTATGGCCGGATGTGTTTGACGTGTTCATCATGATCGGCCTGCCGGCGTTAGGACTGCTGGCGATTCTTCTTGTGACCCGGCTGCTGCCGGTGGTATCCCTCTGGGAGATCCAGCAATCACGCTTGATAACCAAACCGGTCCGGTTCATGCGGACGCACGCACTGCTGGTGGGTAAGCCCGACTAATGCAACAGAGACGGATACTGGACGAAATCACGGTCAACCGCGAGCTTTTACGCGGGAACCTTGCGACGCCCAAATGGTGGTTGCCGACTGTACTCGGGCTGCTCGTGGTGGTGCTTTTCGGCTTCACATTGATGGGCATCATGTTCAGCCAGGGACTCGGTGTCACTGGTCTGAACCGGCCTGTCTTCTGGGGCCTGTTCATCACGTCCTTCGTGTTCTGGGTTGGCATCAGCCACGCCGGGATTATGATCTCGGCCATCCTTCGGCTTACGCAGGCGGAGTGGCGCCGGCCGGTCACCCGTGCGGCGGAACTTCTGACCGTTTTCTCGCTGTTGACGGCCCTGTTCTTCCCGTTGATTCACGCCGGACGGCCCTGGCGCATCTTCTACTGGATCACTCCGTACGACTTCTCAAGAGGTATCTTCCCGAACGCCCGGTCCCCGCTGATATGGGACCCGTTTGCTATCGGCACCTACCTCACCGGCAGCACCCTGTTCCTGTACGTCGCGCTCCTGCCTGACCTGGGTGTGCTTCGTGACCGGACCACCGGGTGGAAGCACGCTTTCTACTCCGTCACCTCGCTTGGATGGCGCGGCAACCCACGGCAGTGGCGGCTTCAGACGGT